>JAJECZ010000350.1 GCA_022821735.1 Alphaproteobacteria bacterium
CCTTCACCCGCTTCGAGCCGTCCGGCCTTGTGGAAGGCAACGACGCGATCAAGATGTCCACCTCGATCCTGGACTATCTCTTCCGCGAGCTTGCGATCTCCTATCTCGGGCGCGGCGACCTCAGCCACGTCATGTCGGACGATCTGCGCCCCGACAGCCTGGGCGCCGGCGAGAACGAGGCCGCGCTGGCGGAACGCGAAATGGGCCAGCCGATCCCGACCGCCGCCAGCCGCGGCTTCGTGCGCGACAACCTCTACGTGCTCTCGGGCGGGCGCACCGAAACCGCATCTCTCGCACAGGAGGCGGTGGAGGCGTCGTTCGTCGAAGCGCCCCTGCCGGCGGCGGTGGCGGCCGGCTCGCACGACGCGGCCGTCCGCCATGCGCGGATGCTCGGCTACGAAGGCGATGCCTGCGGCAGCTGCGGCAATTTCACCATGGTCCGCAACGGCACCTGCATGAAATGCATGACCTGCGGCCAGACGGACGGGTGCAGCTGAGGGGCGGCGGCGCTAGCGGCTACCGCCCCACGAACACCGGCTTGCGCTTCTCGACGAAGGCCTTTGCGGCTTCGAGGTGGTCTTCGGTCAGGCCGGAGCGGGAGTGGTTGCGGGCTTCCGTGTCGAGCGTCTCGGAGAGCGAGGCGGTGACGGCGCCGTTGAGGGTCTGCTTCATGTAGGCGAGCGTGATACGCGGGCCGGCGGCGAGGCTTTCCGCCAGGCTCGCCGTCTCCGCCTCCAGCGCCTCGTCAGCCACGACCCGGTTCAGGATGCCGAGCGCCAGCGCCTCCTCCGCGCCGAGGCGCGCCGCCGTCATGTAGAGCTCCTTCGCCTTCGCCGGGCCGACCAGGCGGGTCAGGAACCAGGAGCCGCCGAAATCTCCCGAAAGCGCCACCTGCGCGAAGCCCGTGGTAATCAGCGCCGTCCCGCTGGCGATCCGCATGTCGCAGGCAAGCGCGATCGACAGGCTGGCCCCGGCCGCCGGGCCGCGGATCATGGCGATCACCGGCTTCGGCATCTCGTGGATGAGGCGGCTCACCTCCATGCGGCGGCGTAGCGATTGCGTGCGCCCCTCCAGCGTGTCGTCCTGGTGCGAGCCGGCGGCCATGCCCTTCACATCGCCGCCGGCGGAAAAGCCGCGGCCGGCACCCGAAAGCACGATGCAGCCGGTTTCCCGGTCCTCGGAAAGGCGCTGCATCGCCGCCAGCAGGTCGTCCAGCATCCCGTCGGTCAGCGCATTCAGCCGCTCCGGGCGATTCAGCGTCAGCCAGGCGACGCCGTTCTCCCGGCGCTCGAGCAGATGATCGGACATGACTACTCCGCGGCCTGCGGGCGCGGCGGCGCGCCGAACCCGGCGAGCGGCCCGAGCTCCTTCTCCACCATCGGGCGGATGTCGGTCACGAGCCTCTCCATGCTGTCGAGCGCCGCGCGGTGCGAGGAGCCGCCGACCTGGAAGTGGAACATGATGTGCGCCGGGCGCGCCGCGCGGATTTCGGCCGTCAAGCGCTCCGCGATGGTCTCGCAGTCGCCGACCAGCAGATTGTCCGCGATCTCGTCGAGCGAGGGCTCCTCCGGCATCGGAACCTCGGTCATCATCGCCCCGTCCATGACCTCGGCGCGGCGGCGCAAGGCCGAGGCGAGACGCATCTGGTGGCGGGCATTATCGACATAGGCGAGCGTCTCCGCGCGGCTCTCCGTCACGCAGAGGAAGCGCTGGAAACCCATCCGCATCGTCTCCGGGTCGCAGCCTTCCGCCCGGTAGGCTTCGGCAATGCGTTCGCGCATCCCGGCCAGGTAGTCCGCGCCCTGCCACCGCCCGGAGAACATCGGCGAATAACCGCGCCGGGCGCAAAGCCGGTGGCCGGTCTCGCCGTCGCCGGCGACCCAGATGTCCGGCCGGCCATCGACCGGGCGGGCGCTGATATGGGTCTCGGGCATCCGGTAGTGCTTGCCGTCGTAGCTGAAGGTCTCGTTGTCGAAGGCGAGCTCCAGCATGTCGAGGAACTCTTCCAGCATCGGCCGCGCCACGGCGAGGTCTTGACCGAAGCGCTCGAACTCATAGGGCTGGTAGCCGCTGCCGACGCCCAGCACGAGCCGGCCGCCGGAAAAGGCGTCCACCATGCCGATCTCGGCCAGCAGCCGCGCGGGCTCGTAGAGCGGCGTCACCACGACGGCCGGCGCGAGCCTGATCCGCTGCGTCTCCCCGGCGCAGCGCGCCGCCATCAGCAGCGGCGAGGGGCAGATGCAGTAGTTGGAGAAGTGGTGCTCCGCGAACCACGCGATCTCGAAACCCAGCCGGTCCGCCTGGCGCACCTGCTCGATATGCTCCTCGAAGACGCGCTGCGGCGGCGTGCCCCGCTCCCGGTAGCCCATCAGGCCGAAATAGCCGAAGTCCATCGCTCGCCTCCCGTCTGCGTTCGCCGGGCAGCATAGCAGCCGTCAGACGAGGCGGAAGCGCATGCCCCCGAGCGCGATAACGCCGTCTTCGACCGGCAGCCCCGCGGCGCGCGCATTGGCGATGGCCGCCTCTGCATCCTCACCCTTGAGGTAGAGCCCGGCCAGCACCTCGCCGCGCCCGTCCTCCGCTTCCACGAACCGCAGTTCCGCATTGTCGAACGGCATTACCGCAGCGCCCTGCCCGTCCCGTCCGAGCGGGATTTCGGCGATCTCGCTCCAGCGCCGGGCCAGCCGCTCCGGGTCCGGGCTCTGCAGTTCGGCCGCCAGGATCGCGGAAACGACGCCCGTGCGGACATGCGGCTTCCAGTCCGGCCCGGCGGGATGCCAGGGGCCGTCCTCCGCCTCGCCGCCATGCTGGCAGTCGATCTCGAAGAAGGCGCCGCCGGTGTCCTTGGGGTGGAGCTGCATACCCTGGAAGCCGCCATGCTCCAGCGGGTTGGCGATCCGCACCCCGAGTTCGGCGACCCGTCGCCGCCTGGGCTCCAGGTCGGGGCATTGGGTGATGACCATGTAGCCGCCGTCGCCGCCGCGCCGCTCCAGATAGCGCCCGGCCGCCGTCCCCGGCCCGGTTGGCGCGACGACCTCCAGGAACTGGTTTCCGACCGGCAGGAGCGCGTTCACCAGGCCGTAGGCCGCAACCGCATCGTCCACGTAACAGACCTCCAGTCCGAAGACGCGCTTCAGGTCCGCGACGACCGGCTCCAGATCGTGTGCAACAAGGCAGATCTGCCTGAGACGCAGGCGCATGGGGTTTCCCTCCCTCTCCCGGCGCCGCACTCTGCCGCGCCGATGCGCCGCCCGGCAAGCGGGTAGTCGTTGCAAGCTGGCTCGAAGACAGGCTACGGTATCCGCGTCAACTGCCGGTCAAATATGACAGACATCAGAAAAACCGCGAAGAAGATCGATTCAGGCGATAATGCTGGCGTATTGCCGCTGTTTGCGAATGCGGCGATATCTTGCCCCGAAACGCCGCTGCCCGATATGCAGTCGCTTGCCCGCTGCCCGCTCCTTCTTGAGCTGCTCGAGACACGCCCCATGCAGCGGCTCAGGCGTATTGGCTTCCTCGGCGCGCTCGACCGCATTCGATCCCGACATTGGTATAGCCGCCTTGAGCACAGCGTTGGCGTCGCCCACCTTGCGCTGCTTTATGCCGGTATTCGCGACCTGTCCCACCGCGATACCAGACTTCTAACCGCGGCCGGCCTGCTTCACGATGTAGGACACGGGCCGCTTTCACACTCCCTCGAACCTGTCTTTCAGGAATATTTTGGTATTTCCCACCACGAAGCTGGACGAAGCACAATTCGTGGTCTATCGCTTCTGGGTAATGAGATTCCAACCGTCCTCGCGCGCTATGGTGTTGATGTCGAGGAAACGATAGCCATGATCGATGGACAGCATGCTGGCCCGCATGCTTTCTTGTTTTCCAGCCCGATCAATCTGGACACTATTGAGGGTATGACGCGGTGCTACTCGTTCTTTGATCGTAGCAAAAAAACTCCGATAAGAGCATCAGAAATCGTTAAAAAAATTGCAACAGATTGTACATTTCCAACAGGAATTATGGATGAGTTTTGGCAACTTAAGCATCATGTGTATGCTGGATTAATACACAGCCCATGCAATTTTTTTTACGATGCATTAGCTCAAGCCTCTATGGTTGAAAATATAGATAAATTTAGCGCAAAAGATTTCTTCAAGGATGATGAGCAATTAAGGCGTGGAAAGAAGGATTTATTCAAATATTTAGACATTGCAAGAAGATTTCCGAGTCGCCTATCAAATGAATTATCACAATTCATCCTCTCATATAAATTGAATATTAGAACACGTCGCTTCATTGTCAATGGCTCCGTGGAGATACGTGATCCAGGCGATCTTTCGAGGCGATACATCCAAGACAAAAACAGCAAGCAGGTTATCATTTCCGATCTCTTGGATAGTATGGCATCATGAGCATGAGAGTGTCTGAAGAGTCCGTAATCATTCTGAAGTCATGCGCAAGCCGTTCTGAAGCAAAGATCGAGGCAATGCGCAAAATCGCACACAGAGAGTTTGGAACGGACTCCTCATTCGTTATTGGGGTCAACGGCAGCTACGCGCGCAGAGAAGCTACAGAAGGGTCGGATGTTGATCTTTTCTTCTTGACAGGCAACAACAATATAGACGCCGCACAGATGCGGCAAGAACGGTTTCAGTCGCTTTTGGAATCGGAGCTCCACATGAAGCTCCCTACGCCCGGAGGGGTGTTCAGTTACCCGCTTACAATGGAACAAATTGAAGAAATTGGAGGACAGGAAGATGATAATGTTACTATAACACGTAGGATGCTTCTCCTTTTGGAAGGAGAATGGATCTTCAATCAGGAAGGATTCGAGAAATTGAGAAAACAAATTTTGGAAATATACCTCCATGAGAAACCGGGAAAGGATAAGATTTGTATGTTTTTGTTGAACGATATTATTCGTTACTGGAGGACGATTTGTGTTGATCTGGAGCACAAAACTTACGGAGGTGGTAAGGCTAGAGAAATCCGTTTGATAAAGCTTCGATTTTCAAGAATGCTCTTGTATGTATCTGGAATTTTCTCTGTAGGCATCAGTTACGGATTGTCTGCTGAGGAAAAAATGGAGAAACTGGAATCTACGTTTGCACAGTATCCCATAGCGCGAATGCATGGCATTGTCGGCCAGAAACTCGATGCAGTTCTGGAGATTTACGCCGAATTCCTCCAAGCACTGGATGACCCGGCTACCCGCGAGAGGCTTGAGTCGGGCCTTCCGGGAGCTGAGGACTTTGAACGCCTAACATCTAGGGCTCGCTTGTTCCGGGACAGCTTGCATAGCATGCTTCGTCAGCAGTTTCCTGAGGATGGCGATAACCCTACTTTGCGTGCGGTCCTTCTTTGAGTCGACGCATGCTCGCCCTCGCTACCCGGCAAGCGGATTGACTTCGCCGCCGCTGCCGCCCGATATTCCGCAAATCCGCTTTTCGCTGCACGCCCCGTCCGGGCAAGGAGACAATCGAGCCATGCCGACCCCCATGCCCCTGGAGGGCGTCAAGGTCTTCGACGCCACCCAGGGCGTCGCCGGCCCGCACAGCACCATGCTGCTCGCGCAACACGGCGCGGAAGTCACCAAGCTGGAGCCGCTCGACGGCGACTGGGGGCGCACGCTCGGCAAGGTCTACGGCGACCAGTGCGCCCATTCCGTCGTGTTCAACCGCGGCAAGAAATCGCTGGCGATGGACATGAAGAACGAGGCCGCGCAGAAGGTCGCCTTCAAGCTCGCCTCGGAGGCTGACATCGTGGTCGAGAGCTTCCGCCCCGGTGTGATGGCGCGCTTCGGCCTGGGTTACGAGCAGGTGAAGGCCGTCAATCCCGAGGTCATCTACCTCTCCGTCACCGGCTTCGGCCAGGACGGCCCCTACAACCGCCTGCCGGTGACGGACTCGGTGATCCAGGCGTTTTCGGGCTGGATGTCGATCAACCGCGACGCCTCCGGCACGCCGCAGCGCATCGGCATGATTGCCGTGGACGTGATGACCGGCCTCTACGCCTACCAGGCGATTTCGTCCGCGCTGCTGCGCAAGTTCCGGTTCGGCAAGGGCGCCTATATCGACTGCTCGCTGATGCAGTCGGCGGCGGCATTCCAGTCCGCCAAGGTCATGGAGCACCATCTGGAAGGCGGCGCGCCGCAGGTGCTCTATGTGCCGGTCGGCACGATGCAGACCGCCGACGGCTACATCAATGTCACCGCCATGCGCGAACACCACTATGTCTCGCTCTGCAAGGTGCTCGGGCGCGAGGACCTCGCCGACGACCCGCGCTACAACGCCCGCGAGAAGCGCATCGAGCGCGAGGCGGAGCTGATGCCGATCGTCCGGGCGGAGTTCGTGAAGCGCACGACCGCCGAATGGGCCGAGGCGCTGACGGAAGCCGGCGTGATGAACGCGCCGGTCTCGACCTACGACCATTACCTCGCCGACGAACATGTGACGGCGGTGGAGAGCGTCGCCTGGATGGAGCATCCCGGCATGCCGGGCGCGCTGCCCGTCACCAACATTCCGGGGCTTGCGAAGGTTGGGACCGGCGGCGCGCTCGATCTGGCCCCGCATATCGGCGAGCACTCGCGCGAAATCCTGCTGCGCGAGGGCTGGACGCCGGCGCAGGTGGAGGAACTCGTGGCCGCCGGGGCGGTCGGCGAGATGACGGAAACAACGGCCGAAGCGGCGGAGTAGAAGATGAAACTGTTGCGTTACGGCCCGAGGGGCCAAGAGAAACCGGGCCTGCTGGACGCAGGCGGCGCCATTCGCGACCTTTCGGGCACGATCGGGGACCTGGGGCCGGAGGCGATTTCGCCCGAGGGCCTGGAGCGCCTTGCGGGCCTCGACCCGGCCTCGCTGCCGGAAGTCTCCGGGTCGCCGCGGCTCGGCCTGCCCGTCGCCGGCGCGGCCAAGGTGCTCTGCGTCGGCCTCAACTATATCGACCACGCCAATGAGGTGGGCGCGCCGATCCCGAAGGACGCGATCTACTTCCAGAAGCCGGTCACGGCGCTCACCGGGCCGAACGACCCCATCGTCAAGCCGGTCGATTCGACCATGCTCGACTGGGAGGTCGAGCTCGTCGTCGTCATGGGCTCGAAAGCGCAATATATCGGCGAGGACGAGGTCATGGACCACATCGCCGGCTTCGCCCTCGGCAACGACGTCTCGGAGCGCGAGTTCCAGACCCGGCGGTCCGGCCAGTGGACCAAGGGCAAGAGCCACGACAGCTTCGCGCCCATCGGCCCCTGGCTGGTGACGAAGGACGAGATCGCCGACGTGCAGAACCTCGACATGTTCCTGAACGTCAACGGCGAGCGGATGCAGACCGGCAATACCGGCAAGATGATCTTCTCGGTGGTCCAGGCCGTCGCCTATGCCAGCCGCTTCATGACCCTGATGCCGGGCGACGTCATCATGACCGGCACGCCCCCCGGCGTCGGCAGCGCCATGAAGCCGCCGCGTTTCCTCGATGTCGGCGACGAGGTCCATCTCGGCATTGAGGGCCTCGGCGAAGCCCGCCAGACGGTCGTCTCCTGGGAGGACAGGCCCAGGGACTAGGCAATCGTCATAGGCCTGCCGGCCGCGACCTCAGTCCAGACGGCGGGTCCGATCTCCGAGAGATCGTCCGCAGCACCTCGCGATCCTCATGCATGAGGTTCTCGGCGAGTTTATTTGGCAGGCGAAATCGGGGTCGTAAGGCGTCAGCCGGAAGCCGTCGCACCGGCGCCTAGGTCAGGAAGGGGTATCGCCTTCCGCATCGAGCAAGGCGCGCAATTGCGGCAGCAAGGCCGGGATATGCGTCCGGACGATGGTCCATACCGCACCCTCGTCCACCCGGTCGTATTCGTGCGCGATGAGGTTCCGCGCCCCCCGGATGCCCTGCCAGTCGATTTCCGGGTGGGCGTCGCGGATTTCCTGCGGAATGCGGTTGGCCGCCTCGCCTATGCGCAGGATGTTGAATTGCGCCCATTCATAGACGACCGTGTCTTCGACGAATTGCCCGTAATCCATCCCGCCTGTCCGCGCCTGCAACCTCTCGCCGAAGCGGACCATGTCCTGCACGGGAATGCGCCAGTCGCGCACTGGCCGGTCGGACTCGTCCATGGCGATATCCTTCTCCACATAGGGGCGGAATTCCGGCCGCAGCCGCTCGGTGCGGGCCAGATCGACGGGGCGGCCGAACAGGCGCTCCAGATAGTCTTGCATCTCCATTTCGCAGGAGAGGGACGTCGGCTCCCCGAAGCGCACCAGCAGGTCGATGTCGCTGTCCTCACGCGCACAGTTGCGAGCGAATGAGCCAAACAGGTCCAGCGACACGACGCCGAAACGCCGCTCCAGCTCCGGCCGATGCGCCTCCAGCACGCTCAGCACATAGTTCCGGTCCATGGCCCGCACTATCACCCCCGCCGCGCCGGCCCGCAAGCCCGGCCGAAAACCCTTCCATACGAATCTTTTGTGCCCTAATATATAGGCGATGAATTATGAGGAAACGAAGATGGAGGGCGCGCCGGGGCTGGAGAGCGATCACCGCTTCGGCCTGAAGCTGGCGGAGCTGTCGCGGCTCTGGCGCCAGGCGCTCGACGCGCGGCTGAAGCCGCTCGGCCTCTCGCAGGCGCGCTGGGCGGCGCTCATCCATCTCAGCGCCTATCCCGACGGGCTGACGCAGGGCCGACTTGCGCTGCGGGTGGGCATAAGGGACTCGACCCTCGTGCCGCAACTCGACGCGCTGGCCCGCGACGGGTTGATCGAGCGGCGCGACTCCCCCGAAGACCGGCGCGCCAAGACCGTGCGGCTGACGCCGGCGGCCGTGCCGCTGCTGGAAGAGATCGACCGGGTCGGCAGGGAACTGCGCCAGGAGCTGACGCAGGATATCGACCCGCAGCATCTCGACGTCTGCCTCCATGTTTTCAACTCGATACGGGATCGCCTGGAAGGGCTGAACGGGGACAGGGACAATGGCCGAAACGCCTGAGAGCGCCGCCGCGGCATCCCCGCCGGCGCGGCGCGGCGGCGCCATGCGGCGGCTGCGCTATCTCGCCATTGCCGTCATTGCCTGCGTGGCGCTGGCCTACGGCGCGCGCGAGGTATGGGACCGCTTCACGCATGTCCACGAATACGACGCGCGCATCAAGGCGAACATGGTGACGCTTGCCAGCAAGGTGGACGGCGTCATCGTCGAACTCGCGGTCGACGAAGGAGACCGCGTGGAGGGCGGGCAGGTGCTGGCGCGCCTCGACGACCGTATCCCGAAGCTCAGGGTGCAGGGCATTGAAGCCGAACTGGCCGGGCTCGAAGCCGAGCGGCGCCGGCTGCTCGTCGAGCGCGGCGTCATGGATGCTCAGACCTCGACCAAGATGCTGACCCGCGAGAGCGACGTCCGTGCGAGCAAGGCCGGCCGCTCGGTGCTGCTGGCGGACCTCGATCTTGCGCGCTCCGAACTCCGCCGCGCCAAGGCGCTCTACGAACGCCGTGTCGTTTCCAAGCAGGCCCTGGACAAGGCCAGTTCCAAAGTGGACCGGATCCTCGCCGACCTGCAGAAGGTCGATGCCGAGACCCAGGCCGCACGCGCGCAGATGGCCGAGGCGGAGGCCGAGCGGCGGCGCCTGGAGGTCATCGATTCCGAACTCGCCATGCTGGATCACCGCACCGCCAGGCTGCTGGCCGAACTGGACCAGCAGCGGGTCGATGTGGACGACCGGCTCCTGCGCGCGCCGAATGACGGGCTGATCGACCGCATCTTCGTCGAGGAAGGCGAGTTCGTGAACGACGGCCAGCGCATGCTGTTGCTGCACGACCCGAGCGATCTCTGGATCGAGGCCAACATAAAGGAGACGGAGCTCAGCCGGCTCAGGGTCGGCCAGGCCGTGGCCGTCTCCGTGGACGCCTATCCCGACACCGACTTCACGGGCACCGTCGAGCGCATCGGCAGCACCACCACAGCCAATTTCGCCCTGCTTCCAACACCCAATCCGAGCGGCAATTTCACCAAGATCACCCAGCGCGTGCCCGTGCGCATCGGGCTGGAGCGCAACGGCATGACGCTCCTGCCGGGCATGATGGTGGAAGTAAACATTGACGTCCGAGACCGTTGAGGTCCTGACGGAGCGCTTCGGCGCGCAATATCGCTGGTGGGCGAGCGGCACGGCGCTGGTCGCCATGATCGCCATGGTGCTCTCGGCGACGAGCGTCACCGTGGCCGTGCCGCACATCATGGGCGCGTTCGGTGTCGGGCAGGACCGCGCGCAATGGGTCGCGACCGGCTATTTCGCCGCCATGACGGCCGGCATGCTGCTCAATGCCTGGCTGGTCCGCCATTTCGGCGCGCGGGCGGTCCTGACCGTCACCCTGCTCGCCTTCACGGCGGCGGCCTTCGCGGGAGCGGCCGCGCCGAGCCTCGACATCGTCATCCTCTCCCGCGTCGTCCAGGGCGCCTGCGGCGGGCTGCTGCAGCCGCTGTCCATGCAGATCCTGTTCCAGGTGTTCCCACCGGAGCGGCGCGGCACGGCGATGGGGCTGTTCGGCCTGGGCGTCGTGCTGGCGCCGGCGTTCGGCCCGGCGCTGGGCGGGCTTGCCATCGACGGTTTCGACTGGCGCTGGGTCTTCCTGATTCCGCTGCCGGGCGTGGCGGCGGCCCTGCCGCTCGGCCTCGTCTTCATGCCGGAGCGCGAGGCCGCGGGCCCGCGCACCGTCTTCGACTGGCCGGGTTTCCTGCTGCTGGTCACAGCCATCGTGGCGCTTCTCGACGGTCTCGCCAGCGGCCAGCGCATCGGCTGGCACTCGGACCGGATCGTCTTCGAACTCGCGCTCGGCGCGGCCGCAACGGCGGGCTTCATATTCCGCCAGTTGACGGCGCGGGCACCCCTGCTCGACCTGACATTGTTCCGCAACAGGCGTTTCGCGTCGGCCTTCGCCGTCGGCTTCATCTTCGGCTTCAGCATGTTCGGCTCGATCTACCTCATCGCCGTGTTCGTACAGGAAGTGCAGGGCTACACGGCGACGCGGGCGGGCCTGCTGATGGTGCCGGCGGGCCTGCTGATGGCAGTCATGTTCCCGGTCGCCGGGCGGATCAGCGACATGGTGCCGGCGCACTGGCCGATCATGGCGGGCCTCGGCATTTTCGGGTTCGGCTTCCTGCTCATGTCCGCGGCCGACGCCGACACGCCCTTCTGGACCTTCGCGCTCTTCATCATGATCAACCGCTTCGGGCTCTCCTTCGTCATCCCCTCGCTCAACACCGGCTCGCTGAGAGCGCTACGCCCGGACCAGTTGCAGCAGGGCTCCGGACTGGTGAACTTCACCCGGATGCTCGGCGGCGCCTGCGGCATCAACCTGCTGGTGGTCCTGCTGGAAATGCGCACGGGCGTATTCGCCCAGGCCTTCACGGCGACGCAGACGGCGGCCAATGCAGCCAGCATGGCGATGCTGGAGGGCGTGGGCCGGCTGGCCGCCATCGGCGGGCTCGGGCCTGAAGAGGCGAGCGCGACCGCCGCCCACTATCTGGGCGAGGTCATGCTGGCGCAGGCCGAGGCGCAGGCGTTCCAGGATGTGTTCGTGGCGGTCGGCCTGCTGGCTTTCGCCGGATTGGTGCCCGCCTTCGTCATGGCGCGCGCCGGCTTGCAGGAACCGGCGGCATCGGCGAGGCTGCAGTCGGCATGACAGACCGCCTCGTCATCGGCATCAGCGGCGCCTCCGGCGTCGTTTACGGCGTCCGCCTGCTGGAGCTCCTGGCGGCGGGCCCCGTCGAAACCCACCTGGTGATGACCGCGTCCGCCGAGGTCACGCTTTCGCACGAAACCGACCGCAAGGCGGCGGAGGTGAAGGCGCTGGCGGACCGGGTGTACAACCCCCGCGACATTGCGGGTGCCATCGCTTCCGGTTCGTTCCGCACGCGCGGCATGGTGGTCGCGCCCTGCTCGGTGCGCTCGCTCTCGGAGATCGCCTGGGGCACCACGACCAACCTGCTCACCCGCGCCGCGGACGTAACGCTGAAGGAACGCCGCCGGCTGGTGCTGCTCGTGCGGGAGACGCCGCTGCATACCGGCCATCTGCGCGCCATGTCGGCTGCAAGCGAGAACGGCGCCATCGTCATGCCGCCGGTCCCGGCCTTCTACGCCCGCCCGCAGAACCTCGAAGAGATGATCGACCACACGCTCGGCCGGGCGCTGGATCTGCTCGACATCGACCTCGGAATCGTCCGCCGCTGGCGCGAGCCGGCCCCGGATTGAACCGGCCGAACAGGCGCCGCCGATCAACGGGAAAGCCAGAGGCTTGTCTCCCAGGCACCCGGGACAAGCGGCAAGCCTCCAACCGCCGATCCCGCGATACGTTCGGAATGGCGGGTCGCCATGTAGCGGCTTGCGAAGATCGGGCGCCAGCCACCTGCGAGCAGCAGCGCGGCCGCCAGTTGTTCGTTATAGCCCCGCCACTGCCAGGCCTTCGGATACGGGTCTGGCAGGAAGATGTCGTGGACGTGGACGAACGCACCGGGCGGTAGTTGCGGAATTATGCGCCCGAACAAAAGATCGACATCCGTTCCCGGCATGGCAATGTGGCTCGAATCGATCACCAGCCAGTCGCCGGCTTCCAGAGCTGCAAATGCTTGCTCACCCGCTTTCTGGACCGGTTTTCTCAACAGCCGAAGACGATCGCCGAGGCCCGTCAGATCGGCTCTGGGCGCGGGATCGATTGCGGTCACGTCCGCACTCGTTCCGCCATCGCGAAGGGCGCGGAGCAGGAAGCGCGTGGAATGGCCGCTACCGACTTCGACGACCCGGCGCGGTGGGTGGCTGCGTGCCAGCGCATAAAGCACGGCAGCGTCGAGGCGGGGGAACCAGTCCTGATGCCAACGCGGCTCCGGCGGCGCCTCCCGGTCTATGGCTCGCAGGTCAGCGGCAAGGCTGTCGACAAGGTCCATTGTGGCCAGAAATTCCGGCAGCGCCGCCTCGAAGCACCCTTCGACCCAACCCAGCCGCGGCGGTGGAGTAACGCTGTCCGCACGTGCATAGGGGATGAAAAAACCGCGCTGCGCCAAGCCCAGAACCGTCGGTATCCCCAACCGGAACCGGCGATAGGTACCGCGCCTCATGTCCGCCGCCTCAAAGGCTAAGCACCATGCCTTCCCGCGCGGCCTGCGTGCCCGGCCGGCGTTCAGCCGCTTCCGCCGCCAGCCGGTCCAGCGCCTCGTCATCTCGGCGCGGGTCGTGATGGAACAGCAGGAGCGTATCCGCCCCTGCCGCTTCGCAGAGCCTGACGCCCTCGTTCCAGGTGGAATGTCCCCAGTCCGGGTGACGGGCGAACTCCTCCTCCGTGAACATCGCGTCGTAGATGACGATATCCGCACGCTCAATGAGCCCCAGAATCTCCGGGTTCGGCTCGCCCGGCTTATGGCCGGTGTCGCTGACATAGCAGACGGACCGCCCTTCATATTCGACCCGGTAACCCGTGGCGCCACCCGGATGGTCGAGCGGGGCCGTACGGACATGGATGCCATCCCCGAGCGCAAACGGCTCGCCGGCGTGAAAGTCGAGGCAACGCAGTTCGGCTGCAAACCCCTCCATCGGCACCGGGAACAGTTCCGGCGACAGCATCCGTTCCAGCACCTGCCGCACGCCGCCCCGGTCCGCCAGATGGCCGGCGCGGATCGTAAACCGGTTGCGGGCGTCGAAGAGCGGGGCGAAGAAGGGCAGGCCGATCACGTGGTCGAGATGCGTGTGGCTCAGCAATATGTCGGCTTCGAGCGGCCCCTTGCTGACCAAGTCTGCACCGAGTCCTCTCAGGCCGGTGCCTGCGTCGATGACCACGAGCCGTTCACCGCAGTGCAATTCGACGCAGGACGTATTGCCGCCGTATCCGGCCGTTCCCGGTCCCGGACAGGCGATGCTGCCACGCACCCCGCGGAGGCGGACTTCGAAGGAGGCGGCCAAGTCAGGACGCCAACCGGTATCCGCCCGGTTCGGTCATCAGGATCCGGGTACGGGACGGGTCTCGCTCGATCTTCTGCCTCAGGCGGTAGATATGCGTTTCGAGCGTGTGTGTGGTCACGCCGGGACGGTAGCCCCACACCTCCCGCAGGAGCGTCTCCCGGCTGACGGTTGCTCCGCCGGCGCGGTAGAGATACTGGAGGATGGCCGTTTCCTTTTCGGTCAGGCGCACCGTCCTTCCGTCGGCCCCGTCGAGGAGCTGCTTGTAGGCGGGGCGAAACTTGTAGCCGCCGATATCGAGGGCGGCGTCGTGGCTCTGCTGGTGCTGGCGCAGATGCGCCCTGAGCCGGGCCAGCAGCACCTCGAACCTGAACGGCTTGGTGACATAGTCATTCGCGCCCGCATCGAAGCCGAGAACGGTGTCGGCGTCCGTATCGACCCCGGTCAGCATGACGATCGGAACCTTCACCCCCAGGCTCCGCATCGCGCGGCACAGCTCGCGCCCGTCCATGTCCGGCAGGCCGATATCGAGGATCACGGCATCGAACTGCTCCGCCTCCACGGCCTCGACCGCTTCTTTCGCCGTGCCCGCTTCCTGCGTTGCAAATTCGTCCTGCAACTGCAATTGCTCGGCAAGCACGCCACGCAGCGTTTCGTCGTCGTCCACGAGCAAAATCGTGCGCGGCATCCGGCCGGTCCCCGGAAGAAATATCCGCGCGGACGCTACCACAACTCCGGGAGCGAGGCGATTCCGGGGGAGTCCGGCGAAGCGGCTTCAGCCGCGCGCTCCGAAAACTGCGCTACCCACCCGCACATGGGTTGCGCCGAAGCGGATCGCGGTCTCGAAATCCGCGCTCATGCCCATTGACAGCCCGGCCAGGCCGTTGCGCCGGGCCGCCTCCCGCAGGAAGGCGAAATGCGGTCCGGGCGCGTCCTCGACGGGCGGAATGCACATCAGCCCGGCCACCTCGAGGCCATATCCCGCACGGCACTCGTCGAGGAAGCCGTCGAGCGCGGCCGGCGCAATGCCGCCCTTCTGCGGCTCGTCGCCTGTATTGACCTGCACGAAACAGGGAAGCGCCCTGCCCGTCCGGTCGAACTCGCGCGCCAGCGCTGCAGCAAGGCGGGGCCGGTCCACCGTCTCAATCACGTCGAACAGCCGCACCGCCGTCCGGACCTTGTTCGTCTGCAGCCCGCCGATCAGGTGCAGCCGGATATCGGGGAACCGTTCCCTGAACGCCGGCCAGCGCACTTCCGCCTCCTGTACGCGGTTCTCGCCAAAGAGCCGGTGCCCCGCCGTCAGCGCACCCGCGACCCGCGCCTCCGGCTGCAGCTTCGACACAGCGACCAGCCGGACGGAGGAAGGGTCTCGCCCGGCGGCCTTCGCAGCCGCCTCGATACGGTCTGTCACCGCCGTCAGCCGACCGGCGGCGTCACCCTGTTCGAGACTGTCCATGCGGGAAAGGCTACCAAAGCGAACAGCCGGGGTTAAGCAGCGCGACGGCGCCGTCCCGGCGGCCTCCGCAACAGGGTTAGCCTTGTCCGAGGCCGTGTTCCGGCCGGCTTGCAGGTGCGTATCCGGACTTGCTATGGTAGAAGACCGATGGATTAGGCCCCCGGTCAGAGGGGAAAACAGCCAGCCACCAAGGGAGTGCAAACATGAAGATCGTTCGTCTGGCATGCGGCGTAGCCGCGGCGGCCATGGTGGGAGGCGTCGCCGTGTCCGCTTCCGCCGCCGATGAAGTGCTCTGGAACTTCTCCGCATGGGGCAAGCCGCGCGCCTTTACCAAAGGCATCGATGCGATGAGCGACTACCTCGCCGAGAAATCGGGCGGCAACTTCAAGCTCAAGGTCCATTACGGCGAGGCGATCTCGCCTTCGAAAGAGAACATCGACGGCATCAAGATCGGCAGCCACGAAGCTGCGATGATGTGCACCTCCTACCATCCCGGCAAGAACCCGGCCGGCACGGTGCTCGACCTTCCGTTCCTGCCCATCTCCGACCTGACGGTGCAGGCGAAGGTGCATGAGGACTTCATCGGGCATCCGGAGTTCAAGAAGGAGATGAAGCGCTGGAACGCCATCCCGATCTTCTCCGGCATCCTGCCGCAATATGAGGCGATGGGCGTTGGCGACCCGCCGAGGAGCGCGGCGGACTTCAAGGGCCTGCGGGTCCGCGGTCTCGGCGGTATCGGCCAGTTCTTCGACAAGCTGGGCGCGGTGCCGACGACGGTGACGGCGTCGGAAAGCTACACGGCGCTTGAGCGCGGCACGATCCAGGTCATGACCTTCCCCTACAGCTACGCCTTCGGCGCCTACAGGCATCACGAAGTCGCCAAGTGGTACACCGAAGGCATGGCGCTGGGTTCGGTCTTCTGCCCGCAGGTCATGAGCGTCACCGCCTACAACGCGCTGCCGGATGAATACCGGGCGCTGTTCAACGACGAGATGAAGTGGAACTCCTACGACGCGCTGATCTCCGCTTACGTGGAGGCCGACAAGAAGTGGATCCCGATCTACGAGAAGGCCATGGAGCGGGTGGAGTTCACCAAGGAGCAGCATGCCGAGTTCGTGAAGATCGGGGCGCAGCCCGTTTGGGACGAGTGGGTCGCCGCGAACAAGGACAAGCTCCCCGCTCAAGAGCTCCTCGACTTCGTTCTCGAGCGTGCGGCGCACCATAACAAGGCAGCATAAACGCCGGAGTCCTCATAAGTCTGGGTGGGGCCGTTCCGTTACGAACGGCCCCATTCTCTTGTTTGCAATAAGGGGAGGAAGCGAACTCTATGGCTCAAGCTCAGTCACAGAACGGGCGCCAGGGCGGCGCTTTGTCGGCTATAGATCGCACCTTCAGCCGCATAGAAGATGCCGTCACGCTTTTCGCGGCAGCGTTTATCTTCTTATTGATGCTGTTTGTCGTCTGCGAAGTCATCGGCAGATACGTATTCAACAGGCCGATTCCGGGAGCGATCGACTGGATTGAAGTCTATATGGCGATCTTCGCCTTCCTTCCCGCCGCCTACGCGCAGAGGCTGGGCGTGCATGTCCGCATGGAACTGGTTGTCGCGAAGATGCGTGGCAGACTGCTGTGGGGCGTTGAATGTTTCGCCGTCTGCATCGGCGTCGTCTATTGCCTCATCATCATCGACAAGAGCTGGGAGCACTTCCTGAGGTCCGTCATAGAAGGCGACAGCACGATCGACGTGCAGCTCCAGACCTGGCCCGGAAAGCTGGTCGTCCCCATTGCGCTCGTGCTGCTTTGTATACGGCTGATCATCCAGGTGTGGGGCTACGGACGACTGGCACTCGATCCCGACAGGGCCCCCGTGGCGGTTCCGGTGATACTGGACGCCGCTGAGCATGCGAGAGCCGAGATCGAAGAGGTCATGGGAAGAGAAACCGACGATTCGACGGATCCGCCTGACGGCGGCTCGAAGGCATAGGGGGCGCAATCATGGATCCGTTCAACGCAGGTCTTGTATCGGTCGCGGTCATCATCGGGATGGTCGTGCTCGGCGTGCGCGTCGCCTACGCATCCGGAATTGCAGGCGTGGTCGGGCTGATCATGCTGCGGGGTTACGACCCCGGCGCCGGCCTCGCCGGTCTGCTCGCCCATTCACAGGTCAGCCATGTCACCCTCTCGGTGCTGCCGATGTTCATCCTCATCGGCTTCCTGGCATTCTATGCCGGACTGACGCGAAGCGCGTTCTATGCAGCCAGATGCTGGCTGGGCACATTGCCCGGCGGGCTCGCCGTTGCAACCGTGTTCGCAACTGCCGGTTTCGCTGCGGTGTCCGGCGCCTCGACGGCGACAGCCGCCGTGTTCAGCCGCGTCGCGATCCCGGAGATGCTGAAATACGGCTACGAACGCAGCCTCGCGGCGGGCGTTGTCGCGGCGGGCGGCACGCTTGCATCGCTCATCCCGCCGAGCGCCATTCTGGTGATCTACGCCATCATCGTCGAGGAGTCGGTCGGCGCCCTGTTGCTCGCGGGCTTCATACCGGGCGCGCTTTCGGCGGTGATTTACGCGATGCTGATCGTCTTCCGCTGCAAGCTGAATCCCAAGCTGGGAGCGCCCGTTTCGGCGGTTCCGCTGGCCGAGAAGTTCCGGTCCCTGATTGGCGCCTCGGGCATCTTCTTCGTGATCTTCATCATCCTGGGCGGCATCTACACGGGCGTGATGACACCGACCGAGGTCGGCGGCGTCGCCGCATTCGTGATCTTCCTGATCGCGCTTGCGAAGCGCAATATGAGCCTCGGAAACCTGCGCGAATCGCTCATGGAAACCGCGAAACTCACGGTTTTCATCTTCACGATCATCTGGTCGATCCTGATCTATGTGCGGTTCCTCGGCTTCTCAGGACTGCCGGAGGCGTTCGCCACATTCATCGTCAGCATCGACGTGCCGCCGCTCGTCGTGATGATCCTGATCCTGCTCGCCTATGTCGTGCTCGGCATGTTCATGGACGGCATCGGGATGCTGTTGCTCACCCTGCCGGTCGTCTATCCCGCGGTTACGGCGCTCGGCTACGACCCGGTGTGGTTCGGAATCATCATCGTGAAGATGGTCGAGGTCTGCCTGGTCACGCCGCCCATCGGCCTCAATTGCTTCGTGGTCAACGGCGTGCGCCCGGATATTCCGCTTGAGGAAGTCTTCAAGGGAATCTGGCCGTTCTTCGTGGCGGACATCATTACGGTCGCCGTGCTCGTCGCCTTCCCCGGCATCGTGCTCTGGCTGCCGCGGCTGATGATCCAGAACATCACCGCATAGGCTCAGGCCGGCGCGGCTTTGCGGTACCGGAAACCGCGCCCCCCAACCCAACGGCGCCTCGCCAAAGAGCCCAGGATGGAAT
>JAJECZ010000268.1 GCA_022821735.1 Alphaproteobacteria bacterium
CTGTACCAGAACGAGGTGCTGTTCATCTGCCGCGGCGGGCGGTTCCAGTCCAGCGCGAAGGCGAGCGGCAGCCAGCCGGTCTGGGGCCTCAGCTTCTCCTGCCCGACATAGTGGGACCAGCCCCCGCCGGATTTCCCGACGCAACCGCACATCACCAGCATGTTGATGATGCTGCGGTAGATCATGTCCATGTGGTACCAATGGTTGAGGGCGGCCCCGACGATGACCATCGAGCGGCCCTCGGTCTTGTGCGCATTGTCCGCAAATTGCCGGGCGACTGCGACGACCTTGTCCCGGGCGACCCCGGTGATGCGCTCCTGCCATGCAGGCGTGTAGGGCACGTCCTCGTCATAGCCCGCCGCCACATTCCCGCCGCCGAGCCCTCGGTCGATCCCGTAATTGGCGACGAACAGGTCATAGACGGTGGCGACCGGCACTTCGCCGTCCGCGGTCTGGACCTTCTTCACCGGCACGTTGCGCCACAGCACGTCGTCATGGTCGGTGCCCGTGAAATGGTCGTGCTTCGCATTGCCGAAATAGGGGAAGCCGACCGTGGCGACATCGTCCCTCATGTCGATGAGGCTCAGCCTGAGCCTCGTCTCCGCGCCGTCGCCGCCGTCCTTTTCCTCGATATTCCACTTGCCGGCCTCGCCCCACCGGAACCCGATCGAGCCGACGGGGCAGACGAGCGCGTCGTCCCGCGCCTCGTCGATGGCGACGGTCTTCCATTCGGGGTTGTTGGCCTGGCCCAGCCCTTCCGGCAGGTCGGAGGCGCGCAGCATCCTGTCCGGCACATAGCCGCCTTCGGTCTGCCGCAGCCTCACCAGGAGCGGCATGTCGGTATAGCGGCGGCAATAGTCCTCGAAATAGGCGCTCCGGCCCGCGAGATGCCATTCCTTCAGGATCACATGGCCCATCGCCAGCGCGAGCGCGGCGTCGGTACCCTGCTTGGGGTTGAGCCAGATGTCGGCGAATTTCGACGCCTCGCTGTAGTCGGGCGTGACCGTCACCACCGTCGCGCCCTTGTAGCGGACCTCGGTCATGAAGTGGGCGTCGGGCGTGCGCGTCTGCGGCACGTTCGAGCCCCACATCATCAGGAAGGTCGAGTTGTACCAGTCGGCGCTCTCCGGCACGTCGGTCTGCTCGCCCCAGGTTTGCGGGCTGGACGGCGGCAGGTCGCAGTACCAGTCGTAGAAGCTCATGCACACGCCGCCGATCAGCGACAGGTAGCGCGAGCCCGCCGCATAGGAGACCATCGACATGGCCGGAATCGGGGAGAAGCCGATGACGCGGTCGGGGCCGTGGGTCCTGATGGTATAGACGTTGGCCGCCGCGACGATCTCGTTGACCTCTTCCCAGTCGGAGCGCACGAAGCCGCCGAGGCCGCGCACCCGCTGGTAGTCGCGCCGCTTCGCCTCGTCCTCGACGATGGACGCCCAGGCGGCGACGGGCGCCATGGTCCTGCGCGCCTCGCGCCAATGGCGGACGAGCCGGCTGCGCACCAGCGGATATTTCAGCCGGTTGGCGCTGTAGATGTACCAGGAGTAGCTGGCGCCCCTGGAGCAGCCGCGCGGCTCGTGGTTCGGCAGGTCGGGGCGGGTCCGCGGATAGTCGGTCTGCTGCGTCTCCCAGGTGATGATCCCGCCCTTGACGTAGATCTTCCAGCTGCACGAGCCGGTGCAGTTCACGCCGTGGGTCGAGCGCACAATCTTGTCGTGCTGCCAGCGCGCCCGGTAGGCGTCCTCCCAGTCGCGGTCCTCGTTGGTGACGATGCCGTGCCCGTCCGCGAAGGTGTCCACGGTCTTGCGGAAGAAGGTCAGCCGGTCCAGGAAATGGCTCATCGGTCCGGTCTCCTCACGGGTTCTTCACATAGGCGTTCTTGCGCAGGTAGAACCACCAGTTGATAGCGATGCAGACCATGTAGAAGGCCGCGAAGCCGTAAAGCGCATATTCGGGCGTCGTCGCCTTGATCTGCTCGCCGAACACCTTGGGAATGATGAAGGCGCCATAGGCGGCGACGGCGGAGGTCCAGCCGAGAACAGGGCCGGCCTGCACCCTGTCGAAGACGATGGCGATGGTGCGGAAGGTGGAGCCGTTGCCGATCCCGGTTGCGGCGAACAGGACCAGGAACAGGATCAGGAACGGCAGGAAATAGTCTTCCGGCGTTTCCGAGGCGTAGGCGAGCGACAGGAAATACGCCACCCCGAGTGCGCACACGACCATGACGACGGAGATGATCTGCGTTACCAGCGCGCCGCCGAGGCGGTCGGAGATCATGCCGCCGATGGGGCGGATCAGCGCGCCGATGAACGGCCCCGTCCAGGCATACATCAATGCGCTCGGCCCGTTCGGGTTCACGGTCGTGTGGGTCATGACGCCGTCCACCTCGATATGCTGGAAGCCGAACACGACCTTGATGGCGAGGCCGAAGGCGGCGGCGTAGCCGATGAACGAGCCGAAGGTCATGGTGTAGATGACCGTCATCGCCCAGGTGTGCTTGTTCCTGAAGATCGCATACTGCTGGTCGAGGCTCTGGCGAATGGTGCCCGGAATGAGCCTGAGCGCGAACACCGTCGCGGCGATGACGAGCGGCAGCACGATCCACTTGCTGAGTTCGAGGCCGGAGCCGCCGGCCTTCTCCGGCAAGAGCAGCCACAGGCCGACCGCCGCGGTGACCAGCCCGATGGCCAGCATGCCCAGCACCTTGCCGAAGGCGCCGGCCGTGGAGCCGAGGCCGGGCGAGACATGCTCCGCGGTGATGTTGTTCATGCCGAACCAGGCGGCGATCACCAGCGGGACCAGGATGGCCACCCAGATATAGCCCGCATTGTGGATATAGGTCTCGGTGCCCGCCGGAATCTTGCCGACCAGCGTGCCCGAGCTGTTTTCGAGAATGAGCGCCGAGCCGCCGAAGATGCCCACCGTCATCACCAGCGGCACCAGAATCTGCATGGTGGTGACGCCGAAATTGCCGAGCCCGGCATTCATGCCGAGCGAATAGCCCTGCACGTTCTTGGGGAAAAAGAAGGAGATGTTCGACATCGAGGAGGCGAAATTGCCGCCGCCGAAGCCGGAGAGCAGCGCCATGACCTGGAACTGCCAGAGCGGCGTCTCCGGGTCCTGCAGCAGGATGCCGGTTCCCGCCGCGGGGATGATGAGGAGGGCCGTCGTCAGGAAGATCGTGTTGCGCCCGCCGGCGATGCGGATGAAGAAGGAGGAGGGGATGCGCAGGGTCGCGCCGCTCAGCCCGGCGATGGCGGCAAGGGTGAATAGTTCCGCCTGGCTGAAGGGGAACTTCAGGTTGATCATCTGGACGGTGATGATTCCCCAGTAGAGCCAGACCGCGAAACCGCACAGCAGGCAGGGAATGGAAATCCAGAGGTTGCGCGTGGCGGTGCGCTTGCCCTCCGCGTTCCAGAATGCCTCGTCTTCCGGGTCCCAGCTCGTCAGGTTCCTGGCCATCTCTTCCCCTTTTTCAACCGGGCCGGCGACCTGAGCTGGCAGGTTCGACCCGTTATGCGTTAGCAGGCGGCGGCTGCGGCGCCTCCGGGACATCGCTGAGGTAGCGTTCGTCGGCAAGCGCCGGGTGGCGGCGGCGCTCCATCAGGCGGATCGCCACATGCATCCAGACGGTGCTGACCGCCACGATCGCGAACATCAGCATGAAGGAACTCGTCCAGACGCCGAACCAGTCGTTCAGGATTCCGAACGTGATCGGCAGGACGAACCCGCCGAGCCCGCCGATCATGCCGACCAGCCCGCCGACCGAGCCGACATGATGCGGGTAGTAGACCGGGATGTGCTTGTAGACGGCGGCTTTGCCGAGCGACATTACGAAGCCCAGCAGGACGGTGAGGAAAACGAAGAACGGCAGGCCGATGCCGAAGGTGAACCGGATCGGCCCCTCGATGCCCTGGACGATGTAGTCCGTGCGCGGGTAGCTCATCATGAACAGGCATGCCAGCGACACGATGAAGGTCAGATACATGACGAAGCGCGCGCCCCACTTGTCCGACATCCAGCCGCCGAGGGCACGGAACACCGAGCCCGGCATGGAATAGGCCGCCGCCAGCATCCCGGCGGTCGCCAGCGACAGGTCGTAGGCGCCGACATAGAAGCGCGGCAGGTATGAGGCGAGCGCGACGAAGCCGCCGAACACGAAGAAGTAATAGGTGGCGAACCGCCAGACCTGCATGTTCCGCAAGGGCGCAAGCTGTTCCACGGTCGATACCGGCCTGCGTCCTTCGCGCTTGCGCGCCACCTCCGACGGGTCCGGCCT
>JAJECZ010000053.1 GCA_022821735.1 Alphaproteobacteria bacterium
CGCCTGGGAGAAGGCGCTGGCCTGCGATCCCGTCAGCGCCTTCGGCGGCATCGTCGCCGTCAACCGCCCGCTCGATCGCGCGCTTGCGGAGCGGCTGGCCGGCCTCTTCCTCGAAGCCGTGATCGCGCCCGGAGCGGACGAAGAGGCCCGCGCGCGGCTCTCCGCCCGGGCCAATCTCCGCCTGCTGCTGACCGGAGCCGTGCCGGACCCGCTCGCACCGGCCATGACCTTCCGCTCGCTCGCCGGCGGCTTCCTGCTCCAGGGCCGGGACAACGGCCGCGCGGATGCGTTCCGGACCGTTACGAAGCGCGCGCCGAGCGCAGCGGAGATGGCGGACCTGAAGGTGGCGTTCACCGTCTGCAAGCATGTTAAATCCAACGCCATCGTCTATGTGAAGGACGGGGCGACGGTGGGCGTGGGCGCCGGACAGATGAGCCGGGTGGACAGCGCCCGCATCGCCGCGCGCAAGGCCGTGGACGCGGCCGATGGCGGCACCCCGGCGACGGTGGGCTCGGTGGTGGCGTCCGACGCCTTCTTCCCCTTCGCCGACGGGCTGCTGGCCGCTGCGGAGGCGGGCGCCACCGCCGTCGTGCAGCCGGGCGGCTCGGTGCGCGACGAGGAGGTGGTCCGGGCGGCCGACGAGCACGGCCTCGCCATGGTATTCACCGGCATGCGCCATTTCCGCCACTGACGGGACCTCTTGCCCCATGCAAACCGGAAGGGCCCTGCCCCGCTCGGTCGCCGAGACCGGCGAACTCCTCGAAGCCGGCGACTATGTGTCGGACACGGCGCTGGCGACGGCCGTGTTCCTGTCGCTGAAGCTCGGCAGGCCGCTGTTCCTCGAAGGCGAGGCGGGCACCGGCAAGACGGAGATCGCCAAGGTGCTGGCGGCGGTGCTCGGCCGCCGGCTCATCCGCCTGCAATGCTATGAGGGCCTGGATGTGGCGTCCGCCGTCTATGAGTGGAACTACGCCCGCCAGATGATCGAGATCAGGCTGGCCGAAGCGTCGGGCGGGGCCGACCGCGAGAGCCTCGGGCGGGACCTGTTCGGGCCGGACTTCCTGATCGAGCGGCCCCTGCTGCAAGCCCTGCGGGGCGGCGGCGGAGATGAGCCGCCTGTGCTGCTGATCGACGAACTCGACCGCACGGACGAGCCGTTCGAGGCCTATCTGCTGGAAGTGCTCTCCGACTTCCAGGTGACGGTGCCGGAGATCGGCCCGATCCGGGCGGCGGTCCCGCCGGCCGTGGTCATCACCTCCAACCGCACGCGCGAAATCCACGATGCGCTCAAGCGGCGCTGCTTCTACCACTGGGTCGGCTATCCCGACGCGCGCCGCGAACTGGACATCCTCGCCCGCAAGGCGCCGACGGCCCCGGACGACCTCTCGCGCCAGGTCGTCGGCTATGTGCAGAAGGTGCGCGAGCTCGACCTGTTCAAGCTGCCCGGCATCGCCGAGACCATCGACTGGGTCCATGCGCTGATGCAGCTCGACGCCGTCGCGCTCGACCCGGCGATGGTGAACGACACGCTCGGCGTGCTGCTGAAATACCAGGACGACATCGCGCGCCTGCAGGGCAGCGAGGCCGAGCGCATACTGAACGAGGTGCGGGTCGAGCTCGCGGCGGCGGGGGCGGCATGAACGGCGGGCGGCTGCCCGAGAACATCATGCATTTCGGCCGGGTGCTGCGCACCGCCGGCCTGCCGGTCGGCCCGGACCAGGTGCTGAAGGCCATCGAGGCGGTCTCGGCCGTCGATATGGCCGACCGGGCGCAATTCTACTGGGCGCTCCATGCCGCGCTGGTGAACCGGCGCGGGCAACAGGAGCTGTTCGACCAGGCATTCCATGTCTTCTGGCGCAGTCCGCGCCTGCTGGAGCGGATGATGTCGCTGGTGATCCCGACCTCCAGCGTCGATACGGGGCCGGAGGAGTCCGAGCCGCTGGCGCGCCGGCTGGCGGAGGCGCTGACGCCGCAGGAAACCGGGCTTCGCGAGCGGGAGGGGGACGAGGAGGTCGAAATCCGCGCCGAGCTCACCTGGTCGGACCGGGAGGTGCTGCGCACGATGGATTTCGAGACCATGTCGCTGGCCGAGCAGGAGGCGGCGAAGCGCGCCATGGCGAAGATGCGCCTGCCGCTCCGGCCCGTGCCGGCGCGGCGCTTCCGGCTGCATCCGAGGGGACGGCGGCCGGACCTGCGGGCGACGCTCAGGGGCGCGATGCGCACCGGCGGGGATTTCGTGGCGCTCCGGCGGAGGCGCCGGCTGCGGCGGCCGCCGCCGCTGGTGGTGATCTGCGACATTTCCGGGTCGATGGCGCGCTATTCCCGGATGCTGCTGCACTTCATGCACGCCGTCACCAACGACCGCGACCGGGTGCATTGCTTCCTGTTCGGCACGCGGCTGACCAATGTTACCCGCCAGCTTCGGCAGAAGGACGTGGACACGGCGCTTGCGGGCGTGGCGGAGGCGGTCGAGGACTGGTCCGGCGGCACCCGCATCGGCGCTTCGCTCAGGAGCTTCAACCGCCTCTGGTCGCGCCGTGTGCTGGGGCAGGGCGCCGTGGTGCTGCTCATCAGCGACGGGCTCGACCGCGACTCCGGCGAGGGGCTTGCGGTCGAGGTCGAGCGCCTGCACAAGTCCTGTCGTCGGCTGGTCTGGCTCAACCCGCTGCTGCGCTACGATGCCTACGAACCGCGCACGCGCGGCGCGGCTGCGCTGATGCCGCATGTTGACGAATTCCGGCCGGCGCACAATCTGGATAGTCTTGAAGAGCTGGCCGCGGCGCTCGGGCGCGAGCCGGCCCGCCGGCAGGAGGGAGTGAGCGAATGGCTGACGCGGCTGTAGGCGAAGCGGATGCGATTCTCGACCGGGCGGCGGCCTGGGCGGCGGCGGGCAGGGGCGTTGCGCTCGCCACCGTGGTCAAGACCTGGGGTTCGTCGCCGCGTGCGGTCGGCAGCCAGCTCGTCGTGGACGACACGGGCGCGTTCGAGGGCTCGGTGTCGGGCGGCTGCATCGAAGGCGCGGTCGTGATCGAGGCGCAGCGGGCCATCGAGGACGGCGAGCCGCGCCTGCTCGATTTCGGCGTGAGCGACGAGGAAGCCTGGGAAGTCGGGCTTGCCTGCGGCGGTTCCATCGAGGTGTTTGTCGAGAAGCTGGCATGAAGGCGGAAACGCTCGCCCGGCTGCGCACCGCCCGTGCCGAACGGCAGCCGATAGCGCGCGTCGCGGCGCTCGACGGCAGCGTGGATGCGGTCGTGGAGGACGGCGAAGGCCCGCTGCCGGAGCCGGTGCTGGAAGTCGCGCGCGCTGCGTTGAAGCAGAACCGCAGCCACGATTTCGAGCATGAAGGCGGGCGCTGGTTCGTGCAGGTCTTTAATCCGCCGCTCCGGCTGATCGTCGTGGGCGCGGTGCATATCTCGCAGCCGTTGATCGGGATGGCATCCGGCCTCGGCTACGATGTCACCCTCGTCGATCCGCGCGGCGCGTTTGCGACGGCCCAGCGTTTTCCTGATGTCGAGATTTGCGACGAGTGGCCCGACGATGCGCTGGAGGCGCTCGGCGTGGACGGGCGCACGGCCGTGGTGACGCTGACCCACGATCCCAAGCTGGACGACCCGGCCCTGCATGTGGCGCTCCGCTCGGAGGCGTTCTATGTCGGCGCGCTCGGCAGCCGGCGCACGCATGCCAAACGGGTCGAGCGGCTGGTCGAGGCCGGGTTCGACGAGGCCGCCATCGGCCGCATCCGCGCGCCCATCGGGCTCAATCTGGGAGGACGGGCGCCGGCCGAGATCGCGCTTGCCATCGCGGCGCAGATGACGGAGGCGCTTTACCGATGAAGTTCGGGCCGGTTCCGCTGCCGGAGGCCGAAGGTGCGCTGCTGGCGCACTCGATCCGCTTGGAGCGCGCCGTCTTCCGCAAGGGCCGGCGGCTGTCGGCGGCGGACCTTGCCGCGCTGGCGGAAGCGGGCGTTGAAGAGGTGACGGCCGCTCGGTTCGAGCCGGGCGACTTGGACGAGGACGGCGCGGCGGCGGCCATCGCGGCGGCGGTGGCCGGCGAGGGGCTGGAGGTTGCGGCGCCGTTCACCGGGCGCGTCAACCTGTTCGCTTCCGAGCGCGGCGTGCTGACCGTCGAGGCGGGGCGGGTGGACGGCCTGAACCTGCTCGACGAGAGCATCACGCTCGCGACGCTGCC
>JAJECZ010000495.1 GCA_022821735.1 Alphaproteobacteria bacterium
GAAAGAGGACCGTGGCGGCAATCCAGGGCCATATCCGGTGGCCCTTCCGCGCATGCACATTGTTGAAATAGACGCGGATCAGCACGCCCATCAGGAAAATCAGCGACGCGATGACCCAGCTGAATTCCGTGGCGAAGGCCAGCGGATAGTGGTTCGACAGCATCAGGAAGATGACGGGCAGCGTCAGGTAGTTGTTATGGGTCGAACGCTGGTTGGCGATCCGGCCGTATTTCGGGTCCGGGGTCCGTCCCGCCTTCAGGTCCTCGGTGACGATGCGCTGGTTCGGGATGATGACCAGGAACACGTTCGCACTCATGATCGTCGCCGTGATCGAGCCCAGATGGACGAAGGCGGCCCGCCCGCTGAAGACCTGCGAAAAGCCCCAGGCCATCGCCACCAGAACGACATAGAGGAACAGCATCAGCCGCGTATTGTCGTCGCCGAAGCGGCTCTTGCAGATCAGGTCGTAGGCGAACCAGCCGACGACGATGGAGGCGACGGAAATGGCGATCGCCGCCTCGTTCGACAACTCCATGACCTCGTTGTCGACAAGGTAGAATTCCGGGTGGGCGTAGTAGAGGACGCATAACAGGGCGAAGCCGGAAACCCAGGTGGCGTAGCTTTCCCATTTGAACCAGGTCAGGTGCTCCGGCAGTTCCGGCGGAGCGACCATGTATTTGCGGACATGGTAGAAGCCGCCACCATGCACCTGCCATTCCTCTCCGGTCACCCCTTCGGGCAGGCCCTGGCGTTGGCGAAGACCGAGATCGAGGGCGATGAAGTAGAACGACGTGCCGATCCACACGATGGCGGTCGTCACATGCGCCCAGCGCACCGCGAATTCGAGCCATTCGCCCAGGACGGGGGGCAATGCCTCCACTATTCGGCCCCCTCCTGCCCGAGCCGCTCGATGGCAAGCAGCAGGCGTTCCGGTGTGGCAGGCGTGTCGAGCCTCGGGCAATACCTGTAGCCGGCGGTGCTGGCAACGGCCATCGACAGGGCCTCGACCACGGACGCGCACAACAGCAGGGGCGGCTCGCCGATG
Source organism: Alphaproteobacteria bacterium (assembly GCA_022821735.1). Classification (GTDB taxonomy): domain Bacteria; phylum Pseudomonadota; class Alphaproteobacteria; order Bin95; family Bin95; genus Bin95. Next base: position 1,046 of record JAJECZ010000495.1, read on the forward strand.
GCCTTGGACCGGCCAATGGTGGGCTTCGCGTTTTGCGACCATTCGGCGAGATGCACGTTGAAAACGGGCGGACAGTCCGAGGCAAGCGGGATCTTGTAGGTGGAAGGCGCGTGGGTACGGAGCCGCCCCTCGCCGTCCCACCAGAGTTCCTCCGTCGTGACCCACCCCATGCCCTGGATGAAGCCGCCCTCGACCTGCCCGAGGTCGATGGCCGGATTGAGCGAGCGGCCGGCGTCGTGGAGAATGTCGACGCGGGTCACCCGGTATTCGCCGGTCAGCGTATCGACCTCGACCTCGGTGACCCCTGCGCTGTAGGCGAAGTAGTAGAAAGGCCTGCCGCGCCCGGCCGCACGGTCCCAGTGGATTTCCGGGGTGCGGTAGAAGCCCGTCGCCGAAAGCTGGACCCTCGCCATGTAGGCCGCCTCGACCAGTTCGGCGAAGGCGATGTCCTGATTGCCGATCCGGACCCGGCCGGCCTCGAAGGCGATCTGGCCGGGCTCGACATTCCAGTTGTCGGCCGCGAAGGCGACGAGGCGGCGCCTGATCGTCTCGGCCGCCTCGAAGGCCGCCATGCCGTTGAGGTCCGATCCGGTGGAGGCTGCAGTCGCCGAGGTGTTCGGCACCTTGCCGGTGCTGGTGGCGGTGATCCGCACGCAGTCGAGATCGACCTGGAAGCAGTCCGCGACCACCGAGGCGACCTTGATGAAGAGCCCCTGCCCCATCTCCGTGCCGCCATGGTTCAGGTGGATGGAGCCGTCGCGATAGACATGCACCAGCGCGCCGGCCTGGTTCATCCAGGTCGCCGTGAAGGAGACGCCGAATTTGACCGGCGTGAGCGCGATGCCCCGGCGCAGGACTCCGCCCTTTGCGTTGAAGTCCAGAACCGCCTGCCGCCGCGGCGCATAGTCCGCCCGCTCTTCGATTTCCGCGACCAGGCGCGGGAGAATGTTGTCCTCGACCGGCTGGTGATAGGGCGTCAGGTTCCTGCCGGGGCCGCCGTAGAAATTGGTCTTGCGGATATCCAGCGTGGAACGGCCGGTGCCGTATGCGACCTCCTCGACAATCCGTTCGGCCGCCATGACGCCCTGCGGCGACCCGAATCCCCGGAAGGCCGTGTTGGAGACGGTGTTGGTGCGCATCGGCCGCGAGCGCAGCCTGACGGCGGGAAAGAAATAGGCATTGTCGGCGTGAAACAGCGCCCGGTCCGAAACCGCTCCTGACAGGTCCACGGAAAAGCCGCAGCGCGCCGTCAGCACGCTGTCCACGGCGAGGATGCGCCCCTCATCGTCGAACCCGACATCGTAATCGACGCGGAAGTCGTGGCGCTTGCCGGTCGCGGTCATGTCGTCGTCCCGGTCCGGCCGCAGCTTGACGGCACGGCCGAATTTCCGGGCGGCGAGCGCGGCGACGGCCGCAAACAGGTTCGACTGGCTTTCCTTACCGCCGAATGCCCCGCCCATACGCCGTACGTTCACCGTCACCGCGCTCGACGGAACCGCGAGCACATGGGCCACGACGTGCTGCACTTCGCTCGGATGCTGGGTTGATGACACCACCCGGATCTCGTCGTCCTCTCCCGGCAGGGCAAACGCGATGTGGCTCTCCAGGTAGAAATGGTCTTGGCCTCCGACCCGGAGCGTGCCCTTCAGGCGACGCGGCGCGGAGTCGAGCGCGGCCTCGACATCTCCCCGCGCGAGCGTCAGCGGCTCCGACACGGTTTCGAGGGCATCCTCCCCCTCGATGACCGCGGGCCGCGGCTCATATACGACCCGTGCGCGGCGCGCGGCGCGCCTGGCCTCGGCCCGGGTCGTCGCCACGACCGCAAACATGGACTGGCCGTAGAAGGAAACCACGCCGTCCGCGAAGACCGGGTCATCGCCCGCTCCAACGGGGCTGATGTCGTTTTCGCCCGGAATGTCGGCCGCCGTCAGCACCCCGACCACGCCCGGCGCGCTGCCCACTTCGGTGAGGTCCATCTCCGCTATATCGGCATGGGCGGCTGTCGAAAGCCCGAGACAGGCATGCAGCATGCCGGCCGGCTCGACGAGGTCGTCGGCATAGGCGGCCAGCCCCGTCACATGCCTGGCGGCGGAATCGTGCCGGTAGGCGCGGTGCATATGTTCGCGAAGCGCGGGACCGGTCATGACGAGGCCGCCGGCGAATGATCCAGATAGAAACGCGTCAGCAGGTTGCGGGCGACCAGCGCCCGGTACTCCGCCGACGCCCGCCAGTCGGAAATCGGCGTGAAGTCGCGGTCCAGGGCCTGCCGGGCAGCCTCGACCGCCGCCTCGTCCCAATTCCGGCCGCACAGTGCGGCTTCGCCCGCCCTGGCCCGCGTCGGCGTCGCCGCCATGCCGCCGAAGGCGAGCCGCGCCTCCTCGATCCGGCCCTCCCGGACGCGGACCATGAAGCCCGCGCACACCGACGAGATATCCTCGTCTCGGCGCTTGGAGACCTTGTAGAAGCTGAGCCAGGCATCCTCCGCCGGAACCGGCACACGCACCTCCTCCACGAATTCGCCGGGTGCCAGATCCTGCCGGCCGTAGTCCAGGAAATAGGCTTCAAGCGGCATGGCGCGCCGCTTCCCGCCTTTTCGCAGGACCAGCTCGGCCCCAAGCGCGATCAGCACCGGCGGAAGGTCGGCGATGGGCGAGCCGTTGGCGATGTTGCCGCCGACCGTCCCCATATTGCGTATCTGCCAGCCGCCGATGCGGCTCCAGTAGTCCGCGAGGCCCGGCACGGCCTCCGTCAGGGCAGCCTCCGCATCCGAATAGGACGCCGTCGCCCCGATCCCGATTGCCCCGTCCTTCGCGGCAATCCGGCCGAGTCCGTCCAGATGGCCGATGAACACCGCCGGCGCAATATCCCGCAGATCCTTGTTGATCCACACGCCGACATCGGTCGCGCCGGCAACTATGGTGGCCGCCGGCTCCGCTTCCAGCGCGTCTGCCAGATCGTCCTCGTCGGCCGGAACGACAACGCTGCCGCGTTCCAGTTCGACCCGGTTTCCGTCCGCCATTGCCGCCAGACGCGCGGCAACCGCCTCGCGGTTCCGCACCAGCCCGTCGTCTTCGGGCAGGCCGTAGTCGCCGGCCGCCGCCGCCGCGCGCAGGATCGGCGCATAACCGGTGCAGCGGCAGAGATTGCCCTGGAGCGCCCGCCGGACCTCGGCTTCCGACGGCCTCGGCCGCTCCAGCCAGAGTGCAACCAGCACCATGACGATGCCGGGCGTGCAGAAGCCGCACTGGCTGCCGTGACAATCGACCATGGCCTGCTGGACCGGATGGAGCCCGCCATCCGCACCTGCGAGGTGCTCGACCGTCACGACATGGCAGCCGTCGAGGCTGGGCAGAAGCCGGATACAGCTGTTGATCGCCTCGTAGCGCACATCCCCCTCGCGCAGCCGGCCAACCAGCACGGTGCAGGCGCCGCAATCCCCTTCCGCGCAGCCTTCCTTGGTGCCGCGGAGGCCGCGGCGGAGCCTCAGAAAGTCGAGCAGGCTGTCGCCCGCGCCGGCATCCCCGAGCACGACCTCCTCGTCATTCACCAAGAACCGGAGTTCGCGGCGCACCGCAGTCATGGCCTAGCTGCCCCGATAGGTCGAATAGCCGAAGGGCGAGAGCAGCAGCGGCACATGGTAGTTGGCCCCGGCTTCCGAAATGCCGAAGCGCACCGGCACCGTGTCGAGAAACGGCCTGTCTGCGCCCGCGCCCACAACGCGATGATAATCGCCGGCCTCGAATTCAATCTCGTAGACGCCGGGCGCGAATGCGTCGCCGTCGAGCAACGGCCCGTCCGTGCGTCCGTCGGCATTGGTGACGGCAGACCCCAGCAGGCGTCGGCTACCCGCCTCCAGCCGGTAGAGCCGAAGCGCCAGCCCCACAGCGGGGCGGCCGCGCGCCGTGTCCAGCACATGGGTGGTCAGCCGGCCGTCGGGCATGGGCGCTCCCTCGGACTCATTCGGAGCCTTCCTGTCGGGAGGCGGTATCCTTGCACGCTAGCAATCCGCATTTTTACAATCAACACAGTCGATTGTCGAAAATGGTTGGCAGGACGGAGAAGGCAATGCTTCGATATCCAAGAGACCTGCACGGTTACGGGCCCGAGCCGCCCGATCCGAAATGGCCCGGCGGCGCCCGCATCGCGGTCCAGTTCGTCATCAACTACGAGGAAGGCGGCGAGAACTGCATCCTCCACGGGGACCCCGCCTCGGAAGCGTTTCTTTCCGAGATCGTGGGCGCCGCGCCCTGGCCGGGCCAGCGGCACTGGAACATGGAGTCCATCTACGAATACGGCGCGCGGGCCGGATTCTGGCGCCTTCACCGGCTGTTCACCGGCTTCGACATCCCGGTCACGGTCTATGGCGTGGCGACGGCGCTGGCGCGCGCGCCCGCCCAGGTGGCGGCGATGCAGGCCGCCGGCTGGGAGATCGCGAGCCACGGCCTCAAATGGATCGAATACCGGGACATGCCGCTGGACGAAGAGCGCGAGCACCTGAAGCAGGCCGTGCAGCTGCATACGGAAGTGACGGGCGAGCGGCCGCGCGGCTGGTACACGGGACGTTGCTCGGCGAATACCGTTACACTGGCCGTCGAGGAAGGTGATTTCGAATATATTTCAGATGTTTACGCCGATGATCTGCCGTACTGGATTCGTATCGGCGCGCGAGACCAGTTGATGGTTCCCTACACGTTGGACGTCAACGACATGCGGTTCGCGGTGGTGCAGGGCTTCAATTCCGGGGACCAGTTCTTCGCCTATCTGCGGGACAGCTTCGACACGCTCTATGCCGAGGGCGAGGCCGGCAGCGCGAAAATGCTCTCGGTCGGCCTGCATTGCCGGCTCGTCGGACGCCCCGGACGCATCATGGCCCTGAAGCGGTTCATCGAACATGCGGCGGGGCACGATGCCGTCTGGTTCGCGCGGCGCATCGACATCGCCCGCCACTGGCATGCGGTGCATCCGCCCCCGGCGGCCTGGGAGCGCCCGTCTTCGATGGACCGCGAAACCTTCGTTGCACGGTTCGGCGGCATATTCGAACATTCGCCCTGGATCGCGGAGCGCGCCTGGGACGACGAGCTGGGGCCCGTGCATGACACCGCCGTCGGCATGCTGAGCGCGCTCGCGCGGAAATTCCGGTCCGCCGGCGAGGACGAGCGACTCGGCGTGCTGAAAGCCCATCCGGACCTGGCAGGGAGGCTGGCGGCAGCCCACCGGCTGACCGAGGCATCGGCGGCGGAACAAGCATCCGCCGGGCTCGATGCGCTGACCGACGCCGAGCGGGCCCGTTTCACCGACCTGAACCGGGCCTATGTGGAGAAGCACGGATTTCCGTTCGTCATCGCAGTGCGCGACCACGACAGGGCCGGCATCCTGCAAGCCTTCGAACGGCGCCTCGCCAGCGATTCCGGGACGGAATTCGCCGAAGCCTGCCGGCAGGTCGAGCGTATCGCCGAACTGCGCCTCTCGGAGATGTTCGGCTAGGACGCCGCCCGGCTACGCGGCCACCGGGCGGGCCGTATCGCGGACCTGGGTGCGGTGCATGTGGCGCCGGCTGCCGGCGGGCAGCGTGTCGCGCCGGTGCAGGGTGCAGCGATTGTCCCAGATGACTAGGTCCCCTGCCCGCCAATCCTGCGTCCACACGAACCCGCAACGCTCGATATGCGCCCAGATTTCATCGAGCAGCGCATCGCTCTCATCGTCCGGCAGACCGACAATCCAGGCGTTCGGGCGGCGCCCCACGCAGAGAGCCTTGCGGCCCGTCCCGGGATGGACGAGAACCAGCGGATGGATCGCGCCCGGGCGGTCTTCGTTCGAGTATCCTTCCTCATAGCCGTGGCGAAGCCGGCCATCGGACGAGCGCGTCGCATCATGCTTGCAGGTCAGGCCTTCGATCCGTTGGCGCAGCGCGTCAGGCAGTGCATCATAGGCCTTGTAAAGATTGTAGAATTGCGTGGCGCCGCCGACTTTCGGAACCTCGATGCCATAGAGCAGGCTCGCCTTGGGCGGGATGTCGTTGTAGGTCATGTCCTGGTGCCAGACGAGCTCGGAATTGCCGAGCGCGCCGGCCGGCTTGCCGTCCACGACGATATTGGACACCACGACGATCTCGGGCCGGTCGGGATTGAAGGGTTTGCCGCCGCGTCCCGTCGGCGCCATGTCCAGCTCGCCGAAGCGGCGCGAGAACGCGGCGAGAGCGTCGTCATCGAGCGCCTGGCCCCGGAACCGCACCACCAGATGCTCGTGCCAGGCGTCCTCTATCCGGCGAAAATCGCCGTCGCCGATATCCTGCGCGAGATCGATTCCGACGATGTCCGCGCCGAGCGCGCCGCCTGTCGGCACCACGCGAATGTCCGTAGCCGCCATCCCGGGCATGTCTGTCTCCCGATGTTGCCGGCGCGACGGTAACGGAAGCCGGCAGGCAGGAAAAGTGCCGGCCGCTTCCCCGGTCCTACTCCACCGCCTTTACATGAACGGTCACGATGTCCGTGTCGTGATATTGCTGGTGGCGCACCGAGGAGGCGAGGTGCCGCAGCAGCCGGAGCGAGATTTCATGCTCTGCCGGCGTGCCGGCCGTATGCTCGCCGAGCAGGGCGATGCGATCCTCGAGGTTGTCGTCTTCGCCCGAGGCGACGATGAACTCCAGGATGGCTCCCCCGTCATCGCGAGACGCCGAGAGGCGAAGACGCCGGGGCCGCCCGGTTCCTCTTTCGCCGCTCCGCTGCATGAGTGTCGCCAGCGCCTCTTCGCCGATGGCGTCCAGCCGCTGCGCCGTGTCCCCGGACCAGGCGTTGCGCGATGCGAATTGCTTGAGGAACTCGCTTACCGGCCGGAAGGCCGAATCGTCGAACGCGGTTTCCATGCGTCTTCGGCGGGGTTTGGCGGCTTCCAGGCATATCGTCAGGAAAATGGCGGCGGCACCGCCGGCCGTCATGCCGTTCTGCAGCAGGCCGCCGGCGAACTCGGCGAAGAACTCCGGGAAGATCGCGCCGTTCTGGAAGCCGACGCCGATCCAGAAGGAAACGCCCACGACTATCCCTTTGCGGTAGTCGATGCCGTCCTGCACCACGATCCTCATGCCGACCACGAAGAGCATCGCCAGCAGCACGGTCGCATAGGCGGCGACGACCGGGCCGGGAACGGCCAGCACGATCGCAAGCGCCTTCGGCAACAGCGCCAGCACAAGGAAGATGAGGCCGACGGCGACGCCGACGCGGCGCGCGGCCACACCGGTCAGCTCGGTCACGGATATGCTGGTCGAATAGGTCGTATTGGGGATCGTGCCGAACAGGCCCGACAGGAGGTTGCCCATCCCGTCCGCGGCGACCGCGCCTTCCACCGCCCGGTAATCGACGGCGCGGCGCTCGCGCCAGGAAACATGCTGAATGGCGATGGAGTCCCCGACTGTCTCGATGGCGCCGACCAGAGTGACCAGGACGAATGCCGGGAGCAGCGTCCAGAAAGCCGGCCCGAAATCGAGGTCGAACCCCGGCCACCCTCCTTCGGGAAACCCGATCCACGCTGCGTCGGCAACCCGCCCGAAGTCGTATATGCCGAATGCGCCGCCTACCGCCGAGCCGACCACGACCCCTATGACCGGCGCCCAGAGCCGCCAGACCCCCGTCGCGGCCAGCGCAATCGCTACGATGACGGCGATGGTGACGCCGGCCGATACGGGAGCGGCGAGCGCCGGCGCGCCCTCCGGCGCCTTGTCCAGCATGTCGAAGATAATCGGCATGACCGTGACCGCGATCAGCATGATGACGGTGCCGGCGACGGACGGCGTGAAGATGCGGCGGACCAGCGACAGGCGCGCCGCCAGCGCGAACTGGAAGAAAGACGAGATGACGACGAGCGTGGCGAGCAGCGCCGGACCGCCTTGCGCCATGGCCCCGATGCACACGGCGATGAAGGCGCCGGAGGTGCCCATCAGCAGGACATAGCCGGCGCCGATGCGACCGACGCGCACTGCCTGAACGATGGTCGTGACGCCGCACACCGCGACGGCCGCAAAGGCCGCCCATGAGAGGTAGGTGTCGCTTCCTCCGCCTGCCCGGATCACGATGGACGGCGTGAGGACAATTCCGGCGATGGTGAGCATCGCCAGCTGCAGGCCGAGGCCGAACGCCAGCGGCGCCGGCGGTTTCTCGTCGGCGGCATACCGCACATGGCGGCCTGCTTCGCTCGTTTCCATGACTTTCCCGTTTGGTCGGAGTGCCCTAAAGCGCTTCGGCGATGGCCCGCCCGAGCTCGACCGTCGTGCCGTTGCCGCCCATGTCGGGGGTCAGCGGCCCCGCCCCGGTCAGAACCGTTTCGATGGCTCCTTCGATAGCCCTGGCCGCGTCCTCGTGGCCCAGATGCTCCAGCATCATCGCGCCGGACCAGATCTGGCCTATGGGATTTGCGATACCCCGGCCTGCAATATCCGGCGCAGAGCCGTGGACGGGCTCGAACATGGACGGCATATCGCCTGTGGGGTTGATGTTAGAAGACGGCGCAATGCCGATGGACCCCGCCACGGCCGGACCGAGGTCCGAGAGGATGTCGCCAAACAGGTTCGACCCGACAACGACGTCGAACCAGTCCGGATGCTGGACGAAATGCGCCGTCAGGATGTCGATATGGTACTGGTCCGTTGCCACATCGGGATATGCGGCGGACATAGCCCGGAAGCGCTCGTCCCAATAGGGCATGGTGTGGATGATGCCGTTGGACTTCGTGGCCGAGGTAACTTTCCGGCGCGGGCGCGTTTGCGCCAGCTCGAAGGCGTAACGCAGAATCCGGTCCACGCCGCGCCGGGTGAACACCGTTTCCTGAACCACCGTCTCCGCATCGGTACCCGCATAGAGACGGCCGCCGATTTCGGAATATTCGCCCTCGCAATTCTCACGGATGACGTAGAAGTCGATGTCTTCCGGCCCCCGCCCCGCCAGAGGCGAACTGATTCCCTTCAGGAGGCGCACCGGACGCAGGTTCACATACTGGTCGAAGCGGCGGCGAATGGGGATCAGCAGACCCCACAGCGATACATGGTCCGGCACGGTCGGCCAGCCGACGGCGCCGAGAAAGATCGCATCGAACGCCGCCAGACGGTCGAGACCGTCTTCCGGCATGAGGCGGCCGGTCTCGGCATAGCGCTCGCAGGACCAGTCGAAGGTCTCGAACTCCAAATCGATGCCGTAGCGCCGTCCGGCCGCCTCCAGGACCCCGATGCCTTCAGGCACGACTTCCTTGCCGATGCCGTCTCCCGGAATGGATGCGATGCGGTAGCGGGACATGAGGCGTTCTTTCCTGATCGGGTCGCGCCGGTATCGATACGGCCCGCCGCATTGTCAACCCGCCCGCGCGGGTCTAAGAGGCCCGCCCATGAACGACAGCGCCGCCGAACAAGCACTCGCCGCCTTCCGGCAGGAAATCGACCGCTGCG
>JAJECZ010000004.1 GCA_022821735.1 Alphaproteobacteria bacterium
GGCAGCGGGAATTCGCGCCGGTGCTGGCTCGCGCGGCCGTTGCCGTCGGCGTCGCCGGCATATTCATGGAGACGCACCGGGACCCGGACAAGGCCCCCAGCGACGGCCCCAACATGATCCCGCTGGACCGGCTCGCCGGCAGTCTGGAAACGCTCAGCGCCCACGATGCGATCGCGAAGAGCCATCCCGAGAGGACCGCATGACCGCCATCACCGACATCCACGCCCGCGAGGTGCTGGACAGCCGCGGCAACCCGACCGTCGAGGTCGAGGTGCATCTGGAGGACGGCTCGATGGGCAGGGCGGCCGTGCCGTCCGGCGCCTCCACCGGCGCGCATGAGGCGCATGAGCGCCGCGACGGCGACCCGGCACGCTACGGCGGCAAGGGCGTGCTCGGGGCCTGCGATGCGGTCGATGGCGAGATTTTCGATGCGCTGGGCGGCATGGAGGCGGAGGAGCAGCGCCGGCTCGACCGCACGCTGATCGGGCTCGACGGCACCGCGAACAAGAGCCGGCTCGGGGCCAATGCGATCCTCGGCGTCAGCCTCGCCTGCGCGAAGGCGGCGGCGGCGGCGGCCGGCCAGCCGCTCTACCGCTATGTCGGCGGCGTCGGCGCGCACATCCTGCCGGTGCCGATGATGAATGTGCTGAACGGCGGCGCGCATGCCGACAACCCCATCGACATCCAGGAATTCATGATCGTGCCCGCGGGCGCGGAGAGCTTCGCCGAGGCGGTGCGCGCCGGGGCGGAAGTGTTCCACGCGCTCCGCGCCCTGCTGCTGGAGGCGGGCCAGAGCGTCAACACCGGCGACGAGGGCGGCTTCGCGCCCGCGCTCTCCAGTGCGGACGAAGCGCTGGGCTTCGTCATGCGCGCCATCGAGAAGGCGGGCTACCGGCCGGGCGAGGACGTGTCGCTCGCGCTCGACGCGGCCGCCACCGAGTTCTGGGCGGACGGAAGCTACCGGCTGGAGGGCGAGGGCAGGACGCTCGATGCGGACGGCATGGCCGGCTATCTGGCCGAGCTTTGCGGGCGCTACCCCATCGTGTCGGTCGAGGACGGCATGGCAGAAGACGACTGGGAGGGCTGGAAGGCGCTGACGGAGCGGCTGGGAAGCCGGGTGCAGCTCGTCGGCGACGACCTGTTCGCCACCAACCCCGAACGGCTGACGCGGGGGCTGGGGGAAGGCGCCGGCAATGCGGTGCTGGTCAAGGTCAACCAGATCGGCACGCTCACCGAGGCGCTCGACGTGGCGGCGCTTGCGATGAACGCGGGCTGGCGGGCTGTGATGTCCCACCGCTCGGGCGAGACGGAGGACACCACCATCGCCGACCTTGCCGTCGCCGCGGGCTGCGGCCAGATCAAGACCGGCTCGCTCGCCCGCTCCGACCGCCTCGCCAAATACAACCGGCTGCTCCGCATCGAGGAGGAGCTCGGCGACATGGCGGCATGGCCGGGCCGGGCGGCGCTGGCGCGGGACGCGGCTTGACCCGCCGTCCCGCCGGGCCGATAAGGGCACGGGTGGCAGCAAGGCGAAGGAGCGGCGGCAGGTCATGCGAGCATGCATCTTCAGCCCGGCCCGCACGGCGATGCAGCAGGGCCGGGGGCGGACCGGCATGTGGGTGGTCGAGTTCGAGCAGCAATCGGCCCGCCGGCCGGACCCGCTGATGGGCTGGACAAGCTCCAGCGACACCCGCCAGCAGGTCAGGCTGGAATTCGCGTCGCGCGAGGCGGCGGAGGCCTTCTGCGAGAAGCGCGGCTTCGAATACAGCGTGCGCGCGCCGCAGCGCCGGCAGGTGAGACCGAAGGCCTACGCGGACAATTTCCGCTGGAACCGGGTCGCCGGGTAAGCGGACCTGCGCGCCCTTAGCTCAGCTGGATAGAGCAGCGGACTTCTAATCCGCAGGTCGGAGGTTCGAGTCCTCCAGGGCGCGCCAGTATTTTCAACGACTTAGGGCGAATTTGCATCCGGTTGGAGCGAGGCTGGGAGCCTATTCCGCCGCGTCGGCCGCCTTTCTCCTGCCGTCCTCGCCGGCGACCCGCACCGAGGCTTTCACCACCGGCACCTCGGCCTCGGCGAGCGGCTGCATGTAGCTCTTGCGGGCGAGCGCCGCGTCGATGAAGGGCGCAAGCCCGGCGGCCTTGGCCGCTTCGCGCGATTCGACGTCGCGGGTGAAATCCGGCATGACCGTGCGCGCGAACAGCTCCAGCGACTCGCAGATGTTCTCGTGGCTGTTGTGGCCGGCCTGCTGGAGGAAGATCACCTGGTCCACGCCGGCCGCCTGCATGTCGGCCAGATGGCGGGCCATGTCGTCCGGCGCGCCGATGCCGGCGCCATCGTATTCCGCACGCGCCAGCGCCGCCTGGATCAGCGCGTCGGTCGCAGCCCCGCGCTTGGCCGTGAACTCGCCCCAGATGTCGGAATAGCCGGGCGTGAAGTCCTCCGCGACGAGCTTCTGCTGCGCATAGCGGAAGAACTCGAAATGGTCCTGGCCGCGCCGGATCGCCTCCGCCCGGTCCTCGTGCATCGAGAAGGCCGAGACCATGGCGAGATTGGCGTTCACCGACCAACCGAGCGGCACGCATTCCTCGCTCCGGATCGTGTCGTAGTAGATGCCGGACCAGGTGCGCGCCTCGTCGGGGTCGAGGAAGGAGAAGGCGAGCGCGCCGATGCCGTTCTGCGCGGCGACGCGGATCGTGTCGCGGTTGGTGCAGGCCATCCAGAGCGGCGGGTGCGGCTGCTGCAGCGGCTTCGGCAGCACATTGCGGCAGGGCATGGAGAAGCCCTCGCCCTCGAAGCCGGGATAGGGCGTGAGCACCATCATGTTGCAGATCTGCTCCGCCGCCTCGAGCGCGAGCGCGCGCTTGCGCCGGGCGGAGATGCCGAAGGCGCCGAGCTCCAGCCGCGTCGCGCCTTCGCCGATGCCGAACTCGACGCGACCGTCCGAGATGAGGTCGAGCGTGGCGAGGCCCTCGGCCGTGCGGGCCGGATGGTTGTAGGCAGGGATGACCTGGCGGATGCCGTGGCCGAGCCGGATGTTCGTCGTACGGGCCGCAGCCGCGGCGAGGAACACTTCCGGCGCGGAGGCGTGGCTGTATTCGTCAAGGAAATGGTGCTCGACCTCCCACGCATAGTCGAAGCCCAGCCGGTCGGCGAGCACCACCTGGTCCAGCGCTTCCTTCATCAGCCGGTGCTCGGCGCCCTCGGCCCAGGGCCGCGGCAGTTGCAATTCGTAGAAGACCCCAAAGCGCATGGAACGGCATGCCTCCATCGAAACCGGACAGCGATTGCGGGCGCCAGCCTCGCCCCGTCGAACGATCCTGTAAACCGTGCCGTGGTCGCAGGGCCGGTTGCGGGCGACTGGCGGTGCTCTGGGCGGGCCCCGTTCCGCCGTGTCCGCCTTGCGCCTTCCGTCCCCCGTTTCAGCGCGCCGTTATACCGGCCGTCGCCCTGGCTGCACGCCGCCGGGACCGGAGCCCGATGACCGGGAAACCGGAATATCGGCGCGTTCGAAAAGGCCGCCCCTGGAGAAGCGCAACCGGTTTACGGGATATCGTTTTCCGATCGGGAGGCTATCGGTCTCAATATATTTACTTTGGTATGTGAATTATCGCTTTCGAGATATATCAGACGAACAATCGATGCGTTTGTCCTTGTAGTCCTGTTGATGACAGCGACAGACCACAGTGTTATGAAGAAAAACCGTCGTGGGGAATCCCGATGGAAAGGATATCTATCAAGATATGCCAAAGCCGTTCCAGGGTCCGCTGCCTTCGATGCGCTCTTTGCGCGCCTTCGAGGCCGCCGCCCGGCACCGGAGCTTCAGCCGCGCGGCCGAGGAGCTCGGCAGTACGCAACCGGCCGTCAGCCGGACGATCACGGAACTGGAACAGCAGCTCGGGGTTCGCCTGTTCGAGCGGCTTCACCGTGGCGTGCGCCTCACCCAGGTCGGCGCGCTATACCGCGAGACCGTGGTGCTGGGGCTGACCCGCATCGCCGAGGGCGGTGCCATCGCAGCCGGCATGCCGGACGACAACCGCGTCGCCATCGGCTGCCCCCACGCCATCTCGGAAATGTTCCTGATGCCGCGGTTCCAAGACCTGCTGCGTTCGCTCGACAAGGGCGTAAACGCCCATGTCATCGTTTGCGACTACGACTCGATACCCCTGCTGGAGACCGAGACCGACATCGTGCTGACCTACGACGCCGGCAACGGCGCGCCCGAGGACCGAGCGGTCGCTTTCCGCGATGCGGTGACGCCCCTGTGTTCGCCTGCCTACGCCGAGAAACATGCCGACGTCTTGCGTCGGCCGGTCGCGGAATGGAGTTCGTTGACGTTCCTCTATCTCGCGCGGCCGAGCCGGGGCTGGACGACGTGGGAGGACTGGTTCGAGGCCGTGGGGCGGCCGCGCTCCATGCCGCACTATATGAGCTTCAGCAACTACGTTTACCTCATAGAAGGGGCCTGCGCCGGCCAGGGCATCGCGCTCGGCTGGCGGCACTTCCTGGACCGCTATGTGGATATAGGCTCCCTCGTCAGGCTTCGGGACGACTTCGTCGAGGGGGACAGCGCCTGTTTCGCCAAGCTCACCGAACGCGGGCGCCGGCGCGCTCACGCCCGGCAATGCCTCGATTTCTTCGTGGCCGGTCACTGGCGCCTGGAACAGTCGGGGTAACCGCCTTTCCGCAATCGGGCCGATGGTTGCCGCGTCCCGCGACGCCGGCCCCGCCCTATCGAACGCCCCTGTGATCCGTGCCATAGTCGCGGGATCGGGCGTGGACGGACCGACGGGGGCAAGACCGATGAAGATACGGGGATTCGAGAGCCTGCATGCGGACGCAGGCTGGCGGAACATCTCCTTCCTGAAGATCACCACCGACGAAGGGCTGGTCGGCTGGTCGGAATATAATGAGAGCTATGGCAGCCGGGGCCTGAGCGCCGTCATCGC
>JAJECZ010000151.1 GCA_022821735.1 Alphaproteobacteria bacterium
GAGGTGCCGCGCGTGCCGCAGCGCGCGGCCTTCTTCACCCGCGCGGCCAAGGGCGACCTCGGCGAGAAGTCCCGGCGCGAACGCGCCCGCTTCGCCTTCAAGCACCCGCTCTCCTTCTCCCAGCTCCAGCTCATCCGCGCCATGGTGCCCCACCAGGACGGCAAAGCAGCCCCCGAGTGGGACGGGGACCGCTACGGCGACCCGGCGGCGAATGCGCGTGCGGTCAAGGCGCTCTCCTACTTCCTCGGCTCCGACCTGACGGGCATCTGCGAGATCCCGCGCTACGCCTGGTTCTCGCATCGGGAGGACGGCAGCCCCATCGAGATGTACCACCGCTACGCCGTCGTCATGCTGATCGACCAGGGCTACGACACCATGGAGGGGGCGAGCGGCGACGACTGGATTTCCGGCGCCCAGTCCATGCGCGGCTACCTCCGGGGCGCCGAGATCGCCGGCATCATGGGCGAGACGCTACGGGGCCTGGGCTTCCCCTCCCGCGCCCAGACCAATGCGGACAGCGACGTGCTGCACATCCCGCTGCTGCTCTGGGCGGGCCTCGGCGAGCTCAGCCGCATCGGCGAGCTTGTGCTCAACCCCTTCGTCGGCCCGCGCTTCAAGTCCGTGGTGCTCACCACCGACATGCCGATGGAAGTGGACCGGCCGATAGATTTCGGCCTCCAGTATTTCTGCGACCATTGCCACAAATGCGACCGGGAATGCCCCTGCGACGCGATTCCGCACGGGGACAAGGTGATGTTCAACGGCTACGAGATGTGGAAGCCGGACGTGGAGCGCTGCACCCGCTACCGCCTCACCAACATGCGCGGCTCGGCCTGCGGGCGCTGCATGAAGACCTGCCCGCTCAACAAGGTGGTGGACATGGACGGCGGCCTGCTGCCGCGCGCGGCAAGCTGGCTCGGCGTCAACGCGATGTTCCTGAAGCCGGCGCTGGTGCCGGTCGCGACATGGCTCGACGACCGGCTCGGCAACGGCCGGCGCAACCTCGTGAAGAAATGGTGGTTCGACCACGAGATCGTGGACGGCGTCACGGTCGCGGCCAAAGGCGCGAACGAACGCGAGATCGATCCCGGCAAGCGGGTCGATGCGGCGCGCCAGAAGATCGCCTACTACCACGCCGACATGATGCCGCCGCCCGACCGCCAGACGCCAGCGCCGGTGGACCGCAAGGCGGCGCTGGCGGCCGCCGCGCTGGTCGAAACCCCGGCCGAGGCCCGCAAGCGCCTGGCCGCGGGCGGGACGGCGCCGGCGCACTATGCTCCGACCCCGGCCGCGGGCGGCGAAGGGGAGGACGCGGATGGCGGCGAGGGCGGACGGCCCGCCGCCAACCCCTACGGGCAGGGCGGGTAACGCCGGTTTCGGCGGGCGCCGGGGTCCGCGCCGCGGAGCCCGGCTGCCGGAACGCGCAAGCAAGGGAGCAGGTCCGATGATCGCCGTCATATTCGAAGTGGAGCCTGCCGAGGGCCGGCGGGACGTCTATCTCGACATCGCTGCGGAGCTGCGCGACGAGCTGATGGAGATGGACGGCTTCATCTCCGTCGAGCGGTTCGAGAGCCTGAGCAGGCCGGGCAAGCTGCTGTCGCTGTCGTTCTGGCGCGACGAGCAGGCGGTGCGCGCATGGCGCTGCCGGCCGCGCCACCGCGCCGCGCAGGCGCGCGGCCGCGGCGGGGTCTTTTCCGGCTATCGCCTGCGGGTGGCGTCGGTGGTGCGCGACTACGGGCTGGAGGACCGGGCCGAGGCTCCTCCGGATTCCCGCGACCTGCACGACCCGGCGCCTGCCGCCTGAGAATGCCTGCGGCGGCCCTGGGCGCGGGGCGGCCTTCGTTCTTCGCATCCGCTGCGCTTATCCGTCTTCGTACAATATGAAAAATCCGGGCCTTACAAAGGAAGGTTGACGCTGCGTCATGCGGCGGCCGGTTCACTCTCCGGACGCTCCCGGCTATCGTCCCGGCCATGGATGCGTTCGTGGAAGAGCACGGTGCCAAGCTCGCGATAGCGGTCGCGGCCGCGGCAGCCGCCTTTCTACTCAAGCTCGGGCGCGACTTCGTCACCGACAAAGCCGCCAGGCCGCCAGCGTGCGGATCGTCGCCGTCTATATCCGCCGCGCCGTCGAGGGGTGGGACCATCCCGACATACGGCCGGACGAGTCGAACCTGAAGAAGCGCCGGCGGATCGCGAAGCTGCGCGTCCACATCGGAAACACCCTGCGGGCGGCGCGAGGGCCCGGCGGGGAGCCGTTCACGTCCTTCATCCCCTTTTCCCCGCACGATAATCTCACCGTTGCCGAGGTTCGCGATTTCCTTGGCTTCCTGGACAGCCGGACGATCGACGCGGTGGTGAAGTTCGTGCAGGCCGAAGCGATCACCCACGCGCTCGCCGAGGACTTCCGCAGCGAGTATGTGCGGCGGCACTTCGACGCGAGGAGGAAGGCCCGCCTCCTGTTCATGTTCAACCGGTCGGTCGTCGCGGCGTACGACGCCGGACAGGAAGCCCGGAACGCCCTCGAGCCTCTTTGCCCGCGGGCAGTGTGGTGGCTGCCCCTGGGTTACCGGCTGTGGCGGGGAGGGATACGATGCTGGCGGCAGCGCCGCGGCGGCCGCTGAAATCAAACGAGGGGAAGAGTTCCGGGTCCGCGCATGGCGTACGTCTCTCGGGTCGGTTTCACGCCGAATGTGGTCCGGCCGGCCGGCGGCGTCAAGGGCGTGTCGGGACCGGGGTTTCGTAAAAACTCAAGAATTTCATTTTTTGTTCCTGATACTGCTTGACATCAGGGAAAATATACTGATATAGGACCCGGAGAAACGGCATCCGGAGCCGTTTCTCCGGCGCCGCACGGCCGGCGCCGCCGTTTTTGTAAAACCCCAGTGTAACGCAATGGGGAGGGTCGCCCTCTGCGGCGCGCCCGCAAACAGGTGGGCGAACCCCGCCGCTGCG
>JAJECZ010000457.1 GCA_022821735.1 Alphaproteobacteria bacterium
CGGGAAAAAGCCGAGCGGTTCCGGGCCCTGCACGAGGGCGGCGGGCCGTTCGTGATGGCCAACCCGTTCGACGCCGGGTCGGCAAGAATCCTTGAGGCACTGGGCTTCGCGGCGCTGGCGACTTCCAGCGGCGGCTTTGCGGGAACGCTTGGACGCCGGGACGGGGAGGTGACGCGAGAGGAGGCACTGGCCCATGCGCGGGCGGTCGTCGATGCCGTGGACCTGCCGGTTTCCGCCGATTTCGAAAACGGCTTCGGCCACGAACCCGGCGAGGCCGCACGGACTGTTGAACTGGCGATCGAGGTTGGGCTCGCGGGATGCTCGATCGAGGACGCGACGCTGGACCCCGACGAGCCGATTTACGACATCGACAGGTCGGCGGCGCGGATCGCGGCAGCGTCTGCGGCGGCGCATGCGGCGGACATTCCCTTCGTCCTGACCGGGCGGGCGGAGGGCTTCATTCGCGGCAGGCCGGACCTCGACGAGGTGATCGCGCGTCTTCAAACGTATGAGGCTGCGGGCGCCGACGTGCTGATGGCCCCGGCGTTGCCGGACATGGCCGCCGTGGAGAAGGTCTGCGCTTCGCTGACGAAACCGTTCAGCTTCATGGTCGGGGTGCCGGGCCGGTCCTTCCCGGTGAAGGAGCTGGCAGCTGCGGGAGTCCGGCGCATCTCCCTGGCGACCTCGCTCTACCGCGCCGCGATGGGCGGCGTCGAGGCCGCCGCGCGGGAGGCGCGGGACATGGGGACCTTCTCCTATGTCGAGACTGCGATGCCGTCGGCAACCCTGGCCGACTATATGGGGCCGCGCGCTTCCAGCGGGAGCTGAAGGCCCGGCCTCTACAGGCGTTTTCTCATGTAGATGCGCGGGAAGCCGCGCTCGGTGCGGCGTTCGACCTCCTCGTAGCCGTTGCGCGCATAGAGGGCGAAGTTCTCGGTCATCAGTTCGTGGGTATAGAGATCGATGCAATTATATCCGAGCCGGCGCGCCTCCTCCTCGGCGAGCAGCATCAGGCGGCGGCCGATTCCTTCGCCCTGTCTCGACGGGAGGACGGCGACATTGTCCAGCAGCATGGTTCCCCGGTCTTCGATCAGGACAATCGCTCCGGCAATCTCGCCGCCGCTCTCGACCACGAAGACCCGGTGATCGCGGACGACCTGAGGGTAGTCGTCCAGCATCGGTCCCGGCGGCTCGCCAATGCGCTCGATGTAGTGGGAGTAGGCTGCTTCGACGCACCGGGCGATTGCCGGGGCATCCGCGGCGGTGGCGGGACGGAGTTGGAGCTCGTCCATCGGCAGCCCTTTACCGCCGCCGCGCCCGGCCCCGCTTCTTCCGGCCGGCGACGGCGCCCTTTGCGATACGGTTGATCGGCTTCGCCATGGCAGCCTCCAGGCCGAGGTCCATGGATTTGAGCCGCTTGATCTCGTCGCGCAGCCGGGCCGCTTCCTCGAATTCCAAGTCCGCCGCGGCGGCGCGCATCTGCTTTTCGAGATCGGCGATGGTGGTTTCCAGATTATGGCCGAAGACAGCCGGCTCCTCGGCGAAGCCCGCCTCGACGGTCACGCTGTCGCGCGCATAGACGCTCTTCAGGATGTCGGCGATGCCCTTGCGCACACTTTCCGGCGTGATGCCCCTGGCCTCGTTGTAGGCGTGCTGCTTCTCCCGCCGGCGATTCGTTTCCTCCAGCGCCGAGCCCAGCGACCGCGTTTCCCGATCCGCATAGAGGATGACGCGCCCGTCCACATTGCGGGCCGCGCGGCCGATGGTCTGGATGAGCGAGGTGTAGGAGCGCAGATAGCCCTCCTTATCCGCATCCAGGATGGCGACCAGCGCGCATTCCGGTATGTCCAGCCCCTCGCGCAGCAGGTTGATCCCGATCAGCACGTCGAAGGCGCCGAGGCGCAGGTCGCGGATGATCTCGATCCGCTCCAGCGTCTCCACGTCGGAATGCAGGTAACGCACCCGGATACCGGCCTCGTGCATGTATTCGGTCAGGTCCTCGGCCATGCGCTTGGTGAGCGTGGTGACGAGCACCCGCTGTCCCTTCTGCGCGGCGTCCCGGCATTCGGCCATCAGGTCGTCCACCTGGTGCTCCGTCGGCCGGACGAGGCAGACCGGGTCGATGAGGCCGGTAGGGCGGACGACCTGCTCGACGACGACGCCCTCGACGCGCTCCAGCTCCCAGGGACCCGGCGTCGCCGACACGAACACCGTCTGCGGGCGCATCTCGTCCCATTCCTCGAATTTGAGCGGCCGGTTGTCGATGCAGGACGGCAGGCGGAAGCCGAACTCGGCGAGCGTCGATTTGCGGGCGTAGTCGCCGCGGAACATGCCGCCCACCTGCGGCACCGACACATGGCTCTCGTCCACGATCAGCAGCGCGTCGGGCGGCAGATATTCGAACAGGGTAGGGGGCGGCTGGCCGGGCGCGCGGCCGGTGAGGTAGCGGGAGTAGTTCTCGATGCCCGCGCAGGAGCCGGTGGAGACGATCATCTCCAGGTCGAACACCGTGCGCTGCTCGAGCCGCTGTGCCTCCAGCAGCTTGCCCTGGGCCGTCAGCTCCGCCAGGCGCTCGTCGAGCTCGATCCGGATGCTTTGGGCGGCCTGCATCAGCGTCGGCTTCGGCGTGACATAGTGGCTGTTGGGGAACACGCGGATGGCGCCCAGCGCGGCCGTGCGCTCGCCGGTCAGCGGGTCGAATTCGTGGATCGCCTCCACCTCGTCGTCCCAGAGCGTCAGGCGCCAGGCGCGGTCCTCCAGATGCGCCGGGAAAATCTCGATACTGTCGCCCCGGACCCGGAACGCGCCGCGGTGGAAGTTGTTGTCGTTGCGCCGGTATTGCAGCTCTACGAGGCGCTTGAGGAAATGGTCGCGGTCAAGGCGTTTTCCCGCTGTCGCCACGGCCGTCATTTCGGCATACGTCTCGACCGCGCCTATGCCATAGATGCAGGACACGCTGGCCACGATGACGACATCGCGCCGCTCCAGCAGGGCGCGCGTCGCCGAGTGGCGCATCCGGTCGATCTCCTCGTTGATCGAGGCTTCCTTCTCGACATAGGTGTCAGTGCGCGGGACATAGGCTTCGGGCTGGTAGTAGTCGTAATAGGAGACGAAATATTCGACTGCGTTGTCCGGGAATAGGCTCTTCATCTCGGCGTAGAGCTGGGCCGCCAGCGTCTTGTTGGGGGCCATGATGAGGGTAGGGCGGCCCATCTCGCGGATGACATGGGCGGCGGTGAAGGTTTTGCCGGACCCGGTGACGCCGAGCAGGACCTGTTCGCGCTCGCCCCGGCGGAGACCGGAGAGGAGCTCTTCAATCGCCTCCGGCTGGTCGCCCGCCGGCTCGAAGTCCGAGGAGATGCCGAATGCGGCCCGCTCCGGAGCCGGCATGCCGGCTTGCGCGGCGAGCGGCGTCTGAAGCGGTTGAGCCATCGGCGCCGCCGGTCAGAGCCAGCCGGGAGCGGGCAGGCCGGCCTCCTTCAGGAAGGCCGGGTTCCAGATCTTGGCGGAATAGCGCTGCCCGAGATCGCATAGCAGGGTGACGACGGTATGGCCGGGGCCGAGCTCCTTCGCCGCGCGGATGGCGCCGGCGACGTTGATGCCGCTGGAAAGGCCCACGCAGAACCCCTCTTCCTTCAGCAGGTCGAACACGATGGGAAGCGCCTCGGAATCGGGTATCAGATAGGGGAAATCGACCTCGAGGCCCTCCAGATTGGCCGTCACCCGCCCCTGGCCGATGCCCTCGCTGATCGAGCTGCCCTCGGACTTGAGTTCGCCGTTCGCATACCATTCGTAGAGCGCGGCGCCCTGGGGGTCGGCTAGCGCGATCTTGACGTTCCGGTTGCGCTCGAGCAGGCCCATGGCGGTGCCTGCGAGCGTCCCGCCCGTGCCGACAGCGGAGACGAAGGCATCCACTTTCCCCTCGGTCTGCGACCAGATTTCGGGCGCGGTGGTCTCGATATGGATCTGGCGATTGGCGACGTTGTCGAACTGGTTGGCCCAGATGGCCCCCTGTTCATGCGTTGCTGCAAGTTCCTCGGCCAGTTGCCCGGAGACGTGTACATAATTGCCGGGATCGCGATAGGGCACGGCCGGCACTTCGCGCAGGTCTGCCCCGCAAAGCCGCAGCATCTGCTTCTTCTCGTCCGACTGAGTTTCCGGGATCACGATGACCGTCCGGTAGCCGCGGGCGTTGCCCACCAGAGCGAGTCCGATACCGGTATTGCCCGCGGTGCCCTCGACGATGATGCCGCCGGGCTCCAGCTGCCCTTTGGCTTCGGCGTCGCGGATGATGCCGAGCGCCGCGCGGTCCTTCACCGATCCGCCCGGATTGAGGAACTCCAGCTTGGCCAGCACCTCGCAGCCGGTGAGCTCGGAGGCTTTCCGCAGGCGCACCAGCGGGGTGTTCCCGATGGTGTCGATGAAGCCGTCGTGAATGTTCATAACCGTCCAACCCTTGCCGCGCGCCGAGTGCAAGTCATATAAGCGGATTATCGGCGGCGAGGAAGGGCGCGCGGCGATGGGCCTGCTGAAGGAGATCGACAGCTATATGGATCGCGATCCGGCGCTACGCTCGCGCCTGGAAGTGATCTTGGCCTATCCGGGGTTCCACGCGCTGGTCTTCTACCGCATCGCCAACTGGTTCTGGCGCAAGCGTTTCTATCTCGTCGGGCGGTTCGTCAGCCATCTCGGCCGTTGGTTCAGCGGCATCGAAATCCATCCGGGCGCGACCATCGGCAAGCGGCTGTTCATCGACCACGGCATGGGCGTGGTCATCGGCGAGACGGCCGAACTTGGCGACGATGTAACGCTCTACCAAGGGGTCACGCTGGGCGCTACCTCGACCGCGAAAGGCAAGCGCCACCCCACGCTGGCCGACGGCGTCATCGTCGGGTCGGGAGCGCAGGTGCTGGGGCCGTTCACGGTGGGCGAGGGCGCGCGGATCGGCGCTAATGCCGTGGTGCTCAAGGCGGTTCCACCGGGCGCGACCATGACCGGCATCCCGGCGAAGATGGCCCAGCCGCGCAGTCGGAAGCAGCCCGAGAGCTTCGTTGCCTACGGAACGCCGGAAGGTGTGACCGATCCCGACAGCCGCTCGATCCGAACGCTTGCCGAGACCGTCAAGCGACTCGATGCACGGGTAGCCGAATTGGAGCGGGAACTCGACGAGCGCGGCCGTGACGGCGGGAGCGAAAATCGTTCGCCGCGTATCGGCACTGCCGGTTAGCGCTGTACCGTTCGAACTGCGACAAGGAGAAGACCGTCATGGCGCGCTTGCCCATGCCTGAAACCTTGACCGAACGCCAGCAGGAAGTCCTCGATGCGATTGCGGCCGGTCCGCGGGGCGGCGCGCGAGGGCCGTTCGCTGCCTTGCTGCGCAGCCCGGAGCTATGCGAGCGGGCGCAGCTATTGGGTGCCTTCTGCCGCTTCGGCACGAGCCTCGGGCCGCGCCTCTCGGAACTCGCAATCCTGGTGACGGCGCGGGAATGGACTGCGCAGTACGAATGGTACGCCCATGCACGGCTGGCCCGCGAGGCCGGCTTGGGCGAGAAGATTATCGAGGCGATAAAGGCGCGGCGGCGGCCGCAGGGCATGGCGGCGGACGAGGCCGCGGTGTACGACCTCGCCGCCGAGCTCTACGCGACGAAGCGCGTGAGCGACGCCACTTACGAGCGCGCCGTTGCGGAAGTGGGGGAACAGGGCGTCGTCGAGACCATCGGCGTCATGGGCTATTACTGCCTGGTTTCGATGGCGCTGAACGTCTCCGGCGTCGAACTCCCGGAGGGCGAGCCGGAGCCGCTCAGCCTGTAGCGCCTCAGCCCTTGCGGCCACCGTGCCGGCGACTCAGCAGGTCGTCGAGGGCCTTGCGCTGCTCGTCGCTCAGCGTGCCGTACCAGGCATTGAAGGCCGGCCTGACATCGCCGAGTACTGCAGCCGCCGTCTTCGTGGCGGCTTCCGCCAGGGCGAGCTTCGCCGGAAGCGTCTTCTCGGCCCGGAGCGCTTCGGTCTCCGCGCAGGTTGCGCCGATCTTCTCGCCGCCGGCCCGCACCGCTCCGGTAAGGCCGTCCCAGGCCGCGCGCTGCTCGGGCGTGAACGCCATGAAGGTCTCGGCGAAGGTGATCGCGGCTTCGATATGGTCGGTGCGGGCGTCGCTGCACAGCTTGTGCGCCATGCCGCCCCGATGGCCGCGATGCCCCCAGCCGTGGCGGTGGCCGACCAGCGTGATCGCGGCCTCGCCGGCCTTCACGCCCTGGCGCACGTCGCTGGAGAGGGCATAGGCGCCGACCGCGCCCAGGCTTGCCAGGCCCAGCCCGCCGGCGATGATGATGACCTTGAGTTTCATGGGATATGCCTCCTTCGGTTCCGCCGGCCAGCACGGCCGGTTCGGGACTGTATGGGGTCTCCATGTAACGCGGCCATGTCCCGGCCGCCGGTATTCGGCAACGATGCGTTGCGGGACGGCGTTCCGTTACGCTTCGTTACAAGAAAACCTCCGAAGGGGCGCCGGCGGGGCCTACACTCGGAACCGTGAAGGACGGGCCCCACATCCTCGTCGTCGATGACGACCGCGAAATCCGCGACCTGCTCGCGCGGTTCCTGCGCAAGCACGGCTTCCGGGTCGAGACCGCCGCCGACGGCAAGGCGATGTTCCGGACCCTGTCGGCGGGGCGCTTCGATCTCGTGGTGCTCGACCTGATGCTTCCCGGAGAAGACGGACTCAGCCTCTGTCGGAAGGTCCGGGCGGAGTCAGACCTGCCGATCGTCATGCTCACCGCCATCGGCGAGGACACGGACCGGATCGTCGGGCTGGAGATGGGCGCCGACGACTATCTCGCCAAGCCGTTCAACCCGCGCGAGCTGCTGGCCCGCATCCGCGCCGTGCTGCGCCGCGCGCCGGACATGCGGGGGCGCCCGGAGGCTGACCCGTCCCGGACGTTCGAGTTCCAGGGCTGGGCGCTGGATGCCGGGCGGCGCAGCCTCCACGCGCCGGACGGCGCGCTGGTGGACCTGACGGGCGGCGAGTTCGACCTGCTGCTGGCGCTGGTGGAGCAT
>JAJECZ010000273.1 GCA_022821735.1 Alphaproteobacteria bacterium
CGCCGTCAGGTCCATGCGCCCGGCCTCGAAGGCGCGCCGGGTGAACTCGCCGGGCTCCGCGGGGCGCAGGCCGTCCATGCGCATCAGCGCCGCCTGCACCGCGTCCATCACAACCGGCGCGCCGTGCAGGTGCAGTTCGGCCGCGTCCTCGCCGGTGAAGCTCGCCGGGCCGGGGAACCAGACCGCAAGCCCGCGGTCCAGCAGCTCGCCGCTCTGCGGGTCGCGGACGGACCGCAGCACCGCCCGGCGCGGCTCCGGTAGCGGCCCGGCGACCGACTCCAGCGCCCGGCCCGCTTCCGGCCCCGACAGGCGCAGCACCGCGATGCCGGCCCGGCCGGGCGCCGTCGCCTCGGCGAAGATGGTGTCGGGCGGGTCCGTCAGGCGTCGGGGTCGAGCATCAGCCGGGAGACCCGGCCGCCGCCCTTCAGGTGCGTTTCGAGGATCTCGTCGATATCCGCCTCGTTCTCGTAGCGGTACCAGGTCCCCTCGGGATAGATGACCATGGTCGGCCCGAGCTCGCAGCGGTCGAGGCAGCCGGCGATGTTGATGCGCGCGTTGGGCAGCGACCTGGCGCGCGCCTTCATGTAGGCGCGCAGCTTCTCCGAGCCCTTCTCGCTGCAGCAGCCGCGCGGATGGCCGGGCGGACGGGTATTGGTGCAACAGAACACATGCGCGTCGTAGTAGAGCGCGTCCGCCATGATTTCCTTCCTCGCGTCCGGGAGTACGCCAGTTTACCCTCCGGGGCCATGAGCGAAAACCTGCTTGGCCGCGAGACCAGCCCCTACCTGCTGCAACATGCCGACAACCCGGTCCACTGGCGCCCGTGGGGGGAGGAAGCGTTCGAGGAAGCGCGGCGGACGGGCAGGCCCGTGCTGCTATCCGTCGGCTACGCCGCCTGCCACTGGTGCCATGTCATGGCGCATGAGAGCTTCGAGAACGAGGCCATCGCCGGGCTGATGAACGAGCTGTTCGTCAATGTGAAGGTGGACCGCGAGGAACGCCCGGACGTGGACGCCGTCTATCAGCACGCGCTCCAGGGCATGAACGAACAGGGCGGCTGGCCGCTCACCATGTTCCTCAATGCCGACGGCGAACCGTTCTGGGGCGGCACCTACTTCCCGCCCGAGCCGCGCTGGGGGCGGGCCGGCTTCCCGCAGCTGCTGCGCTCGCTCTCGGAAGCCTGGCGGACGCAGCCGGACGCGGTGGCGGAGAATATCGGGCGGCTCCGGAAAGCGGCCGAGAGATTGTCGCAACCCGCACCGGGGGCCGGCATCGACGCGGAGACCGATGCGCGCATCGCTATGCGGCTCGCCCGCGCCGTGGACCCGTTCTTCGGCGGCATAGACGGCGCGCCCAAGTTCCCGCAGACCGGCATCTTCACCCATCTCTGGCGGGTGCGGCGCCGCGGCGGCGTGTTCCGCAACCAGGTGCTGAACACGCTCACGCATATGTGCGAGGGCGGCATCTACGACCATCTCGGCGGCGGCTTCGCGCGCTATTCCACCGACGAGCGCTGGCTGGCGCCGCATTTCGAGAAGATGCTCTACGACAACGCCCAGCTCATCGAGCTGCTGACGCTGGTCTGGCAGGAGACCCGCACGCCGCTCTTCGAGCAGCGGGTGCGCGAGACGGTCGGCTGGCTGGAGAGGGAGATGACGGCGCCCGCCGCCGATGACGGCGCGGCAGGATTCGCCGCGGCGCTCGACGCCGACAGCGAGGGCGAGGAAGGCCGGTTCTATGTGTGGGACAGGGTCGAGATCGAGACAGTCCTGGGCACAGCGGCGGCCGCGCGCTTCTGCGACGTCTATGAGGTGACGGCGGCCGGCAACTGGGAAGGCCGCAACATCCTCAACCGGCTGGACTCGATGGATGTGCCCGACGACCCGGCGCTGGCGGAGGCCCGCGCCGCGCTGCTGGCCGTACGCGCCGGGCGCGAGCGGCCACTGCGCGACGACAAGGTGCTGGCGGACTGGAACGGCCTCATGATCGCCGCGCTCGCCCGCGCCGGGGCCGCTTTCGACGAGCCCGGATGGATCGCGCTGGCCGAACGCGCCTTCGCCTTCGTCGCCGCGCACATGACCGCGCCGGACGGGCGGCTCCGGCACAGCTGGCGGCTCGGCCGGGCGCGCCATCCGGCGAGCCTTGACGACTACGCCGCGATGATGCGCGCCGCGCTGCTGCTGGAGGAGGCGACCGGCGACCGGCGCTACCGCGAGCACGCGCTCGGATGGCTGGACATCGTCGAACGCCATTACGGCGACGGGACGGGCGGCTGGTTCTTCGCCGCCGACGACACCGAACGGCTGATCGTGCGCGCCAGGACCGCCGCCGACAATCCAACGCCGTCGGGCAACGGCATGATGGTGGAGGCGCTGGCCCGGCTCTGGTGGCTGACGGGCGAGGACCGCTACCGGCAGCGCGCCGAAGCGGCGGTCGCGGCCTTCGCCGGCGAGGTGGCGCGCAACATCTTCCCGCTCTCGACCCTGCTGAACGCCAATGCGCTGCTGCAGGAGGCGGTGCAGGTGGTGCTGGCGGGCGATGACGGGCGGCTGCGCCGGGCGGTCGAGCGGGTCTCGCTGCC
>JAJECZ010000036.1 GCA_022821735.1 Alphaproteobacteria bacterium
GGTGGAAGGCGCGCTTGCCTCCAAATACCGCAATATGGGCCAGACCTGCGTGTGCGCGAACCGCCTTCTGGTGCAGTCCGGCGTCTATGAGGACTTCGCGGCGAGATTGAGCCAGGCGGTGTCCGGCATGTCCGTCGGCAACGGAATGCAGGAAGGCGTGGTGCAGGGTCCGCTGATCGACATAAGCGCGGTCGAGAAGGTCGAGGAGCATATCGAGGACGCGCTCGCGAAAGGCGCGCGGGTCGTCGTGGGCGGCGGCCGGCACGAGCTCGGCGGCACCTACTTCAAGCCGACCGTGCTCGCGGACGTGACGCCGGGCATGAAGGTCGCGCGCGAGGAGACCTTCGGTCCGCTGGCGCCGCTCTTCCGGTTCGAGGAAGAGGAAGAGGCGATTGCCATGGCCAACGACACCGAGTTCGGCCTGGCGGCCTATTTCTACACCCGCGACCTGGGAACGGCATGGCGTGTCTCGGAGGGCCTCGAATACGGCATCGTCGGCATCAACACCGGCATCATCTCCACGGCCGAGGCGCCCTTCGGCGGCGTCAAGGAATCGGGCATCGGCCGCGAAGGCTCGCACTACGGCATCGAGGACTATCTGGAAGTCAAATATCTGTGCATGGCCGTCGGCTGAGCCTTGGGCGCGGAAGAGGAGAAACGGCTCGCGGCGGCCCACGCGGTGGCGCTGGTCGAGGCCGGCATGACGGTCGGCCTTGGAACCGGCAGCACGGCCGCCCATGCCATCCGGGCGCTCGGCAAGCGGGTTCGCGAAGGACTGGCCGTGCGCGGCGTGCCGACATCGGAAGCGAGTGCGGTGCTGGCCCGGACCGAAAGCATTCCGCTGGTGGATCTGAACGAGGCCGAGCGCGTTCATCTGGCTATCGACGGTGCGGATGAGGTGGACCGGCGGAAGCGCTGCATCACGGGCGGGGGCGGGGCGCTGCTGCGGGAGAAGATCGTCGCGAGCGCGGCGGACCGCCTGGTGCTCGTCGTCGATTCCGGAAAGACAGTCGAAACGCTGGGCGCTTTTCCGCTGCCCGTCGAGGTAATCCCGTTTGCCCGCGAACAGGTGCGGCGGGAGATGCTGGCGCTCGGCGCGTCCGTTCAGATGCGCGCCGGCCCGGAGGGGGCTTTCGTCACCGACGAAGGTAACCATATTCTGGATTGCCGGTTCGGCATGATTGGCGATGCCTCCGGTCTCGCGGCGCGGCTCGACGCCTTTCCCGGTATCGTCGAGCACGGGCTGTTCATCGATATGGCCGACGATGTGATCGTCGGCAGGGGCGATACCGCCTGTTTCATGGAGTGAGGCGAAGCCGGATGGCGCGTTACGACTACGACCTGTTTGTGATTGGCGCCGGCTCGGGCGGCGTGCGGGCTGCGCGTATTGCCGCCGGGCACGGCGCGCGGGTGGGTATCTGCGAGCAGAGCCGCGTCGGCGGCACCTGTGTTATCCGGGGCTGTATCCCGAAGAAGCTGCTTGTCTACGCCTCGCATTTCGCCCGCGATTTCGAAGACGCCCGCGCTTATGGCTGGGGCCCGGCGGCAAACGGTTTCGACTGGTCGCGCCTGATCACCAACAAGGACCGGGAGATCGACCGCCTGAACGGCATCTATCTTTCCCTGCTTTCGGGCGCGGGCGTCGAGCTGATCGAGGAACGCGGCGTACTGGAGGATGCGCATACCGTGCGCCTCGGCGGACGGCGCATCACCGCCGACAAGGTGCTGGTCGCGGTCGGCGGCTGGCCCTGGATGCCCGACATTCCGGGGATCGAGCACGCTATCTCCTCCAATGAGGCGCTTGAGTTGAAGACCCGGCCCGACCGCATCCTGATCGTCGGGGGCGGCTATATCGCCGTCGAGTTCGCCGGCATCTTCCACGGCCTCGGTGTCGAGACGGTGGAAATGATCCGCGCCGAGCACCTGTTGAACGGCTTCGACGACGACATTCGCAAGGAACTCGGGGAACAGATGCAGGCGGATGGCGTCGAGATCGTCAACCGCACCAACCCGACGGCTATAGAGAAGACGAACGAGGGCTACCGCGTGACCGGCGACACCGGCAGGGTCGTCGAGACCGACCTTGTCATGTTCGCGACGGGCCGCAACCCCAACACGACGGGCCTCGGGCTGGAGGCGGCCGGCGTAGCCCTGGACCGCAAGGGCGCGGTGGCGGTCGATGCTGACTCGCGGAGTTCCGTCGGGAACATCTACGCCATCGGCGACGTGACCGACCGGCTTGCGCTCACACCCGTTGCGATCCGCGAGGGGCACGCCTTCGCGGACACGGTCTTCGGTAACAGGCCCTGGCAGGCAGACCACGCCAATGTGCCGACCGCCGTGTTCAGCCAGCCGCCCATCGGCACCGCCGGCCTCACCGAGGCCGAGGCGCGCGCGCAATATGGCGAGGTCGATATCTACAGGAGCCGCTTCCGACCCCTGAAGCACACCCTGACCGGCCGCGACGAGTTCACCCTTATGAAGCTGGTGGTCGAGCCGGCGACGGACCGCGTGCTGGGCGCTCACATGATCGGCGCCGACGCCCCGGAAATCGCTCAGGGCCTCGGCATCGCCGTCAAGATGGGCGCGACCAAGGCCCAGTTCGACGCCACGGTCGGCATCCACCCGACCGCCGCGGAGGAGTTCGTGACGATGAGGGAGCCGGCCTGACCGGCCCGCCGCCTGCCTACTGGCGGGAGACGTCCACCTCCTTGCAGGTGATGAACTCGAGCAGGGCCGGCTGGCCCGCCTCGGTCGCCGCGATGCCCCGGGCGATGGCGGCCAGGATTTCGCCCGGATCGGTGACCCGCTCCCCATAGGCGCCGAAGGCCCGCGCCATGGCGGCATAGTCGCCGGAAATGTCCGTCGAGCGGAACTTCTCGGTCGAGACCGGCATGACCTTGAGCTCGATGGCCATGGAGAAGTTGTTCAGCAGGATGGAGAGGATCGGGATGCGCTCGCGCACGGCCGTCTCGAAGTCCATGCCCGTGAAGCCGATGGCGGCATCGCCCCACACATTGATGCAGAGCTTTTCCGGGCAGGCGAGCTTGGCGCCCATGGCGAGGCCCAGTCCGTAGCCGAGCTGTGTTGTCTTGCCCCAGCCGATATAGGAAAGCGGTTCCGTCGCCTTCCAGAAGGGCGAAAGCTGGTCGCGCGGGCTGCCCGCGTCATGGGTGATAACAACATTCTTCTTGTCGACCGCGCGTTCCAGTTCGGCAAGCACGCGGTAGGGATTGAGCGGCGCCTCGTCGCTCTCGCGCTTGGCCGCCCATTCCGCGAGCCAGCTCTCCATGCCGGCCGCGATTTCGGCCGCCACACCGGCGGAGTCGCGCGCCGGCTCCCCGGCGAGCGCGGCCAAGAGCGCGTCCAGCGTGAGGCCGGCATCGCCTACGAGACCCAATGCCGCGGGGACGTCCTTGTTGAGGTCCATCGGGTCGAGCGTGGCGTGGATGACCGTCTTGCCCTTCGGCATGGACACGCCGAAATTGGTTTCGGTGAAGCTGCACCCGATACCGAAGATCAGGTCGGCGCGGTCGAGGAAGCTGCGGACGGGGCGCGGCATGGCAAGGCCACCCGTGCCCAGGCTCAGCGGATGGTCTTCCGGGAAAGCGCTCTTACCTTCGAGGCTGGTGCAGACCGGAATCGCCAGCTGCTCCGCCAGCGCCTTCAATTGCGGCCATGCTCTGGCGTAATGCACGCCCTGGCCGGCATAGATGACCGGCCGCTTCGCCGCCGTGAGCATCTCCGCGGCCTTCGTCACCGCCTCCGGGTCGGGGCCGCTGCGGGTCGAGAGCACCGGCTCGTAGACGAGTTCGCCCGGCAGCTCCTCGTTCATGAGATCGGCGGGGACCTCGACGACGACCGGCCCGCCGCGCCCGTTGCGAAGGCGGGTGAAGGCCCGGCGCATCACGTTGGCGATCTCTTCGACGGAACTGATCGGCTCCGTCGACTTCGCGATCGGCTTCATCGCCTGGGTCGAGTTGAAGTTCGGATGGATGTGCGCGATCCGGCGCGGATATCCCATCGGCATCACGAGAAGTGGGACCGACTCGCCGTACGCCTGGGCAATGCCGCCGTAAGCATTCTCGGAGCCGGGGCCATGCTGCATCGCGAAGACGCCGAGCGTGCCGCCCGAGGTCATGCGGGAAATTGCATCCGCCATGTGCAGGCCGACACGCTCCTGCCGGACGATGATCGGGCGGATATCGAGATGCGCGGCGTATTCGAGCACATGGTTGACGGGATAGCCGATGATCGTCCCGATACCTTCGCGCTTCAGGATTTCCGAAATCGCTTCGACGGCCTTCATGGGGGTGTTTCTCCTGTCGGTTCGCCCTAACCTTGCCGAAGGCGAAAGCAGGAGGAAAGGGCCTGATGCAACCTGCGACGGTTAAGACAGTCGGCATACTCAGCCCCGGCGATATGGGGCATGGCGTCGGGCGGGCCTTGCGGGAATGCAACGGGCTGCGTGTTGTCACGGACCTGTCGGGGCGGAGCGACAGGACGCGGGGACTCTCTGAGGCTGCGGGTTTCGAGGATGTGGGTTCGCTCGACGCCGTGGTCGCGGCATCGGACCTCGTGCTGTCGATCATGCCGCCAGCGGCCGCGGAGGGCTTTGCCGTGGCGCTGGCGGAGAGGATCGGCGCGGACGGGCCGGTCTTTGCGGAGATGAACGCCGTCGCCCCGGAAACGGTGCGGAGGATCGCGGCCCGCTTTGCGTCGGACCGCTTCGTGGACGGCGGCATTGTCGGCCCGTCTCCCAAGGGGCCGAAACCGACCCGCTTCTATGTCTCCGGCGCTCCGGCCCCGATCATGGAAGCGCTGGCGTCGGAAAGGATCGCCGTTCGCCCGCTCGGTCCCGAAATCGGCAGGGCTTCGGCGCAGAAGATGCTCTATTCCGCCCTCAACAAGGGTTACTGGGCGCTCCAGGCGGCCGTGCTGACGGCAGCCGAGCGGGCAGGGCTGAGTGACGAATTGCGCGCCGAACTTGCCTTCAGCCAGCCGGAGGTGTTGTCGCGCATGGAGGACCGCATCGGCCTGCTGCCGGCGGACGCCCATCGCTTCCACCCGGAGATGGTGGAGATAGCCGCGTTCTTCGAGAGCCTCGGCATGACGACCGGATTCCACCGGGGCGCGGAGGATCTGTTCCGCCTGTTGGCGCGGACGCCGCTTGCCGAAGAGACAAAGGAGACATGGGACCGCGACCGGCCGCTCCGGGAGTCCATCCGTATTTTCGCCGAAGCCGTCGAGGAATAAGGTAGAGGCGGCAATCACACGGACGGGGAGGGCGGCCGATGGCCGAGGCGAGACGGCTTCAGGGCAAGGTAGCGATGATCACCGGCGGCGCATCGGGCATCGGGGCCGCCAGTGCGCGGCTGTTCGCGGAACACGGCGCATGCGTGGCGGTCGCCGACATCAACGACAATCTCGGCCCGCTCGTCGTCCGGGACATCGAGAAGGCCGGCGGCGCGGCCTGCTATATCCATCTCGACACCGTGGACGAGGACCAGTGGCGCGAAGCGGTGCGAACGGCGGTCGAGCGCTTCGGCCGGCTCGACATCATGCTGAACGCCGCCGGCGTCTCGGGCCGGATGCCGGACGGTTCCGCAGCCCCGCGTATCGGCGAGGCGGACCTCGCCAACTGGAACCGCATCATGGATGTGAACTCCACCGGCGTCTTTCTCGGCACCAAGCACGCCATCGAGGCCATGCAGGCGGCCGGCGGCGGCTCGATCATCAACATCTCATCTATCTACGGCATCGTCGGGTCCGTCCACAACGCCGCCTATCATGCGTCGAAGGGCGCCGTCAGGACGTTCAGCAAGTCGGCGGCCGCCCAGTATGCAAAGGACGGCATCCGGGTGAACTCGGTGCATCCGGGCTATGTCGACACCCCGATGACGGAGGCGGTCCACAGCAATCCGGAACTCGCCCGGCCGCGGCTGGACGAGACGCCGATGGGCCGTTTCGGCAAGCCTGCCGATATCGCCAATGGCTGCCTGTTCCTGGCGAGCGACGAGTCGAGCTGGATGACGGGCGCGGAACTGGTGATCGACGGGGGCATGACCGCCGTCTGACCGCGTTGGCTATCTGCCGGTCAGGATGCGTTCGAACAGCTGCTTGACGGTCGGGACGAACCCGTTCGCATAGAAGGGGTCCGACTGGAAGCGGTAAGCGTTGTGGCCGGAGAACATCAACTGTTCCTCGACCGACCCGCCATGGCTGATCTGCTGCAGCGTCTTCTGGATACAGAAGGAGCGGGGGTCGGCCTTGCGTCCGGTCGTGCCCGCCTCGTTCTGCGACCAATTGCTGAACTGGCAGGCCGACAGGCAGCCCATGCACTCGATCTGGTCTGTCAGGATCTGCCGCCGGCGCTCCGGCGTCACGAACACCAGGGTCGAATCGGGCGTGCGCATCGCCTCCGAGAAACCCGCCTCGATCCAGCCCACCGCGCGCGTCCTGTCGTCCGCCGCGACATAAACGGGCCGCCCGCGCGGGCCGACCGGGAACGCGACGTCGTGGCCGCCTACGGGCTCTGTCGAGAATGCGATCTGGTGGTCTGCGCGCTCGCGCAGCTCGTCCAGGAAGGCATTGCGCACGGCCGATGAATAGAAGCCGGTCGGGCTGAAGCGGTTGAGGAAAACGTCGCCTTCCTGGAGTGTCAGCAGCTTGCGTTTCCACTCGTCGGAGATCGGGCTTTCCTGGGTCAGCAACGGCCGGGTGCCGAACTGGAAGGCGACCGGCGCGATGTCCGGGTCCTCGATCCAGTGGGACCACTCATCCAGCCACCAGACGCCGCCCGCCATGATGATCGGAACGTGAGCAAGACCGACTTCCGTCATTTGCTGGCGCAACTGGACGACCCTCGGACGAGGGTCCTCCGGCCGGTTCGGGTCTTCGACGTTGGAGAGGCCGTTGTGCCCGCCGGCCAGCCACGGGTCCTCATAGACGACGCCGCCAAGCAGGTTCGGAAACTTGCGGTAGGCGCGCTTCCAGAGCGCGCGAAAGGCGCGGGCCGAGGAAATGATCGGGTAATAATGAACACCGAAACGCGCAGCGAGTTCGGCCAGCCGGTACGGCATTCCGGCCCCGCAGGTAATGCCGTGGATCAGTCCCTTCGCGCCTTCCATCACGGCGGTCAGAACGCGCTCCGCACCCGCCATCTCCCACAACACGTTCATGTGTATGCGGCCCTGGCCGCCCGCGCTGTCATACGCGATGCGGGCCTGGTGGATCGCGCCCCGGATGGCGTGCGCGAGCAGCTCCTCATGCCGCTCGCGCCGGGTCTTGCCGTAATAGCTCTGGGCGATGGCGGAACCGTCTTCGCGGAAGCTGTCGGCGTTGACGCCGGAGAATGTCCCGACGCCGCCGCAGGCAGCCCATGCGCCCGAACTCTCCCCGTTCGAGATCGCAATGCCCTTGCCGCCCTCGATGAGCGGAAAGACCTCGCGGCCGGAGAAGAGGACCGGGCGCACGACCGCCATCGGTGTCAGTCCGCTGCTGCCGTCAGGTCCGCCCCGGTCTCCTGGTCGACGGACTTCATCGAGAGGCTCACCTTGCCGCGGTCATCCACGCGCAACACCTTGACCTTCACCTGGTCGCCCTGCTCCACGACATCGCCGACGGTCTTGACCCTCTGCGGAGCGAGCTCGCTGATATGGACGAGCCCGTCGCGGCTGCCGAGGAAGTTCACGAAGGCTCCGAAATCGACGATCTTGACCACCTTGCCGGTATAGATAGCGCCGACTTCCGGTTCGGCAACGATGCCCTTGATCCACTCGATTGCGGCTTCCGAAGCCTTGGGGTCGACCGAGGAGACCTTGATCGTGCCATCGTCGTCGATGTCGATCTTGGCGCCGGTGGTATCGACGATTTCGCGGATGACCTTGCCGCCCGAACCGATCACTTCGCGGATCTTGTCGCGCGGGATCGACATGGTGGTCATGCGCGGCGCGAAGTCGCTCACATCGTCGCGCGCCGTGTCGAGCGCCCTCGCCATTTCCCCGAGAATATGCATCCGGCCCTTCTGCGCCTGATCCAGCGCGGTGCGCATGATGTCCTCGGTGATCGAGGTGATCTTGATGTCCATCTGCAGCGAGGTGACGCCGGCCTCGGTCCCTGCGACCTTGAAGTCCATGTCGCCCAGATGATCCTCATCGCCGAGGATATCGGAGAGCACGGCGAACCGGTCGCCTTCCTTGATAAGGCCCATCGCGATGCCGGCGACCGGGCGCTTCAGCGGCACGCCCGCATCCATCAGCGACAGCGATGCGCCGCAGACCGACGCCATCGAGGACGAGCCGTTCGACTCCGTGATCTCCGAGACGACGCGAATGGTGTAGGGAAAGTCCTCCTTCTTCGGCAGCAGAGGGCGGACGGCGCGCCATGCGAGCTTGCCATGCCCGATCTCGCGCCGCCCCGGCGCACGCAGCATTCGCGCCTCGCCGGTGGAATAGGGCGGGAAGTTGTAGTGGAGCATGAAGTGCTCGCGGTACTCGCCGTCCAGCGCGTCCACGATCTGCTCGTCCTGTGACGTGCCGAGCGTGGAGACCACGATCGCCTGCGTCTCGCCGCGCGTGAATAGCGCGCTGCCGTGCTGGCGCGGCAGGATGCCGACCTGGCAATCGATGGGGCGCACCGTGTCCAGGTCCCGGTCGTCGATCCGCTTGCTCGTATCCAGAATGGCGCCCCGCACGATGTCCCGCTCGAGGTCCTTGAAGAACGGGGCGGCCAGGGCCGGGTCTGTGCCGGCTTCTTCCAGCCTGGCAAGAGCCTCCGTCTTGGCGGCCGAAATGGCCGTCTGGCGGGCCTGCTTCTCGCGAAGGGCGTATGCATCCGCCAGGGGCGCACGGCCCATTTCATAGACTTTTGCCTTCGCCTCCTCGGCCCCGGCTTCGGGGTCGGGCAGGTCCCACGGGTCCTTGGCGCATTCCTCAGCCATATCGATGATGGTGTCGATAACCGGCAGGAAACCCCGATGGCCGAACATCACGGCGTCCAGCATCTGCTGCTCCGGAAGCTCCTGCGCCTCCGACTCCACCATGAGCACGCCCTCGGAGGTGCCCGCGACCACAAGGTCCAGGGTCGAAGACTGCATTTGCTCCGTCGTGGGGTTCAGGACGAACTCGCCGTCGATGACGCCGACCCGGGCGCCGGCGATGGGGCCGAGGAACGGGATTCCCGAAAGCGTCAGCGCAGCCGAGGTGCCGACTAGCGCCGCGATATCGGGGTCGTTCTCCAGATCGTGGCTCATCACCGTGCAGACGATCTGCGTCTCGTTGCGGAAACCCTTGGCGAACAGCGGCCGGATCGGCCGGTCGATCAGCCGCGAAGTCAGCGTTTCCTTCTCGCTCGGCCGCGCCTCGCGCTTGAAGAAACCGCCGGGAATCTTGCCGGCGGCATAGGTCTTTTCCTGGTAGTTGACGGTCAGCGGGAAGAAGTCGAGCCCGACCCTCGGGCTCTTCTC
>JAJECZ010000086.1 GCA_022821735.1 Alphaproteobacteria bacterium
ACGCCCGCCGCCGTTGCGATTTCCACGGTACCGTCGGTCGAGCCGCCGTCCACGACCGCAATTTCCTCGATCCGCTCCCGCCCCGGCGCCAGCGATTCCAGCGCGGCAGGCAGCCCGGCCGCGGCATTGAAGGTCGGTATCACGACCGCAAGCATGGCCTCCGCCTATAGCCGCGCCCACTCCCGCCGTCCACGGCCGTACCGGGCGGACACCGCGCGAAGTGCCAGGAAATGCCATTTGTCCGTGCGCGTCGCACCCGGTCTTCCGTGCTCCGTGTCCTGCCCGTTCCTGCGAGGGATTTTGCGCAACGGCGCGGAGCAGGAGCGAAGCCGCCTTCCTGCAGCGTCCGGCCTAGAAGCTGTATCTGAGCGAAAGGACGGTCCGCGTTTCCTCGATGTCCAGGAAGCCTGCGCCGTCGAGAGACACCCGGGCCTTCGCGTGGTTGAGGCCCAGATTGGCCGACAGCCCCCGTGCGATATCGTACTGGGCGCCCAGCGCGGCCGAAGCCTCGTCCTTGCCCTCGATGCGACCGACCTGCCCCTCAAGCGACAGGGTCAACGCGCCGGTTTTCGTGCGGACGCCGGTGGCGACATACCAGCGGTCGGCATCCGGTCCTTTCGAAGCAAATTGCTCATAGCCGGCGCCCGCATCGACCGTGGTGCTGCCGTAAATGACCTCTCCGACAATGCCGAAGCCCCTGGAATCGAACCGTGGGCCGCCGACCGGAGCATAAGTGCCTTCGGCGGTCCGCAGGGTCGCGCGCCAGTCCCTGGTGCCCGCCGGGCGCTGGAACGTCGCGCCCAGGTCGAAGTCGCCGTCTTCATCGACCACGGCGCCCACGACCCAGGGGCCGAAGCGTCCGGTATAGCCGCCGCTCCAGTCCTCAAGCGCGCCCAGAAAGCCGTCGAAGGCCAGCGCGGCATTGCCGGCGCCCCGCAGGCGCCGCGTCATTTCGCGCACGATGCCCGAGACATTGCCGCCCGACACCGTGCCCCAATAACTCCCGGCGGACAGCGCTCCATTGTCCGTGTAACCGTCGCCGGTCCCGAAAACGGTCGTCGGATCGGAGGCATGCTGGCCGAAATAGGAAAGATCGACCAGCCAGCGGTTCGGCAACTGTGTCAATGCGTTGACCTGGAAGTTCCCGATCAGGCTCGTATCGGTGTTGTCGTTGCCTTCGGCTTCGACAGACCATCGCGCATCCACCAGACCCGTAAGGATGAAGGTCACGTCGCCGATCTCGACTGCTATCGGCTCCTCCATGGACGACAGGCTCTCATAGTTCAGGGGAACGGACTGAGCAGAGGCGGGACTGCCGGCGGCCAGGCCGGCAACGGCTATCGCGGCGGGAAGCAAGGCCCGCCGAACACGGAACAGGGCCATGGCCTCAGGCCTTCGCCGGGAGGGTGGAATGGAAGGCGTGCCTCGCCAGCTCGCGCCCGGATTTCAATCCCTGCTCATTGTCTATCGCCCAGTGGACCCCGCCATAGAGCCGGCTCAGGCCGTTTTCTTCGGCCATGTGGCTCAGACCGGTCCAGTGCCGGCTGACGCCTTGCAGTTGCGGCCACAGCACCTCATCGGGCGAGCGCCCGGAAAAGGCGACATCGTCTCGGCCCAGAATCAGGGCGATCATCTCGGCCGCGGCGGCGCCGAAAGTGGAATGGCCCGACGTGTAGGCAGGGAATTCCGGCGTGGGAATGTAGCTCTGCCATCCGGGTTGCAGGACCACGCGCCGGTCCGAATTGCGAAATGCGGGCGCCCGCACCCGAATGGCGCTCTCCGGCCTTACCACATCGTAGTGATACTTGTTGTCCCAGGCGCAGATGGACGCATCGCATTGCGTCATGCCGATCAGCGCCAAGGCCCGGGCGAGTTCGATGAAGGACAGGCCCCGGTCCTGCAGCAGCTGCATGGCGATATAGATCATGTGCCCGGGCGGGGTGATGCCCCAGGGCCCGTCCTCCCAGAAGAGCGCGATCTCCGACTGGTCGGCGGTCCTGATGCCGCTGTCCATCCCCCCGAGACGGCGGATCGTGTCGAACTCTTCGGCGAACTCGGGGCTCCCCGGATCGTAAAACCCGGTCACCCGGAACTGCGATCCGCTCTTCATCGTCCATGGTTTGATCCGCCCGTGGCCGGGATAGAGGCAACGGTCGAAGGAGGCGAATGCCGGCCCCGGCACCGCCCCGTAGAACGGGCCCGTCGGGCTCCAGCGCAACGAGTCCGCGCGCCGTTGGTAGCGCCCGAGATAGTAGTTGACCTCACTGGGCTCCGAACCGTCATCCGTGCGCATGTCGAGCACCCGGCGGCCCACCGCGCGGCCCCACTCGACACCGAGGGACTTTGCCTCGCCGTCCGGGAAGCGGCTCAGGAAGGCGATGCGTTCGAACAGGAACGGCTGCTGGAAGGCCTCTGCCGCGGCAGCAGCAAAGGCGATGCCGTACGCCACCTCCGGATCGGCATCGCGCGGCCCGGACCCGATTCCGAACGGCTCGCCATAGGCCTGGACGATTCCGTTGGCGGCCAGGAATCCGGCAGCGGTGGCCAGCCCGTAATTGTATGCGGCGCGGGGCGTCAGGACTCTCTGGTCGCGCACTTGCTGCAACGCCGCATCCACCCAGTGGAAAACGGTGTTCGCGTTCTGCGGTTTCAGGATCTGGCTCGCATAAGACGAGCGATGTCCCCGGGAGGCTACGTGCGGGCCGGCGCAGCCGGCCATGGACAGGGTGGAGGCCGCAGCAGCGGCGGCAGCGAGAAACTGCCGTCTGGTGTGGCTCATGGCTATCCTTTCGGTTTGGGTATCGGCAGATGGAGTCCGGCGCACGGTCGGGCGCATGCCCGACTGCCGGGAAAAGGAGATGAGGAAACGGTGCCGGGCCGCCGGCTCAGGCGGCCGTCGACATCGAAGGAACGAGCGTCATGCCGGAAACGACAACGGAGCCCGCCGCCAGCTGAAGCCGGCAGACCGGTCAGGTCCGGTCAGGCCGCTGCAATACTGCTTTGGACGCGGGGCGGACGATCGGAACGACGTGAGCAATAACTGCGCGCTTTAATTAGGACAAATTCCAGTTTTGCTGAATTATTATGCAAGCATGAAAAGATTTTACAACTCGAATATAAAGATGGCATTTCATTCTGGTTCCTCAATATTCCTGTCATCGTTACTTTCCTGCTACGTATCTTCCGATGCGCCTAACAAACACGGCTGCAGCGCATATGTTATTGTGCATATCTCGCCCAACTGAGAGAAACAAGCGACATATTGGCACCCCTGCGGATTTGACGTTCCGCCCGCCGGTGGCGGTGGCATCGCAGCAGGAGCGGCCGATGCGGGACGCACCTCCGATGCGACAATCGGCACAGTCCGGCCCGCTTGAAGGGCGGCGGGAGAGCCTCTATATCCGGTGCTCAATAAGCCTCCGTGCCCGATGACCGCACCGTCCCGGCGCCTTTTCCGGCGAAACGGGAGTGGCTTCGTACAGGCGCGGATTGACGAATGGACCGTGAGATTGAAGGAAGGAGACCTGCCCCATGTCCGACCAGAAGCGTCTTTCCGGCATGACCCTCGCCGTGCTCGTCGCCAATGGCTTCGAGGAAATTGTCATGACCGACACGCAGAAGGCGCTGGCCGCCGAAGGTGCTGCGATTCGCATCGTCAGCCACGAAATCGGGCTGGCCAACGGTTGGCATGAAGGGACCTGGGGTCACAATTTCTACATCGACACCCGCATTACGGACGCGCTGCCGAGCGATTTCGACGGCCTGCTGGTGCCGGGCGGAGAGCGCAGCATTGCCGCGCTCAAGGAGAACGCGCATGCCCGCCGCGTGGTCAAGGGCATGATGGATGCGAGCAAGCCGGTGGCCGTCGTTGGTGATGCGGTCGAAATGCTAGTGGCGGCAGAGGCCGTGAGAGGCCGCAAGGTAACCGGCGTCGAGACGTCCCGCGCGCGCGTCGAGGCGATGGGCGCCGTCTGGTCCGAAGCCCCGCTCACCGTCGATGGCTGCCTGGTGACTGCCTCGGGTTCGGAAGATCTTGAGGGCCTGATCGCCGCCGTGATCGACAGCCTCGTCGCCGCCCCCGAAGGCGAGCGCCAGCAGGCCGCCTGACTTCACAACGCCGCTGGAAACGAGCCGATCCGGCGCCGGGGCTTTCCCGGCGCCGGTCGTCGTTTCAGACGCCGGCAGCGCTCAGAACACGCCCGCTTCGAGGCCGGCGGCGAGGGTCATGCCGAGTTCCTCGCAATCGGCGACGAACGCTTCCTGCCATTCTCCGCGGCAAAGCGCAGGTTCCGCCACCGCGCGCCAGCGCAGCCCCGTCGTAATGGTCTCGATCGCGCGCCTCGTGCCGGTGCCGTCATGACCCGCGCGGATATAGAAGCCGAAGGGGCGGCCCTGGGTCTCCTCCAGACAGGGATAGTAGATGCGGTCGAAGAAGTCCTTCAGCGCGCCGCTCATATAGCCGAGGTTCTCGGTCGTTCCGAGTAGCAGCGCGTCCGCCGCGAGGACATGGGCCGGCGTCGCGTCGAAGGGGCTCAGCACCTCCGTTTCGACCCCCTCGATATCGGGATGCCGGGCGCCCTGGGCAGCCGCCTCCCTCAGCCGCAGCGTATTCGGCGAGGGCGCATGCGCGACGATCAGCAGGCGGCGGCGGGACATGCCTGCTCCAGAAGGAAGGGTGCGCCCGAGCCGGCGGCGACGGCGCGGATTTCCCCGAACAGGGTTTCGGTCATCGGGATGCCGGTCCTGAGCCGTTCGCGGCGGGCGTCATGCTCGGGATCGCCCGGCACCAGCACCGGCCGGGCCGGGTCGGCCGGCGGCGTCGCCCGCAGCTCCGCCATCAATGCGCCGAGATCGCCGGCGAAACGGTCATTGAAGAAGGCGGGGTCGAGCGCGAGGAAGAAGTGGCCGACCTCGATGAATCGGCCGGGCTCGCCCGTAGCCAGGTCGATGCCGCCCACATTCGCGCCCCCGAGCACGCTCGCGAGTATCTCCACCATCATCGCAAGGCCGTAGCCCTTGTGGCTGCCGAGCGTGCGGTTGCCGCCGAGCGGCGTCAGGCGTTTCGGTTTTGCGTGGAAGGCGGCGGCCGCGTCGGTCTCGGGCAGGCCGTCCGGGCGCACCGCCCAGCCCTTCGGCAGCGGTTTGCCGGCCCGGCGCGCGATGTTGACCTTGCCGACGGCGACGGTGCTGGTCGCCATGTCGAGCGAGAACGGCTCACCCTCGGCCGGGCTCGCGGCAAACGCGATCGGATTGGTGGAGAAGCGCGGCTCGCGGGCGCCGGTCGGCACCACGGAACGCTGGGTCGTGCCGGTGCAGGCGAAGCCGATGAGGCCGCGTCCGGCGGCGATGGTGGAATAGACGCCGGCCGCGCCGAAATGGTTGGAGTGGACCACGACCGAGACACCGAGCCCCGTCGCCGCCGCCTTGTCGCAGGCCCGCTCCATCGCGAAGCGCGCGGGCGGATGGCCGATGCCGTGGCCCGCATCGACCAGGGTCAGCACCGGCCCCTCGCACAGCGCGCGAACCTCCGCCAGCGGGTCGATCTTGCCGTCGCGCCGGCGCTGGTCGTAGGTCGGCAGCATACCGACGCCGTGGCTGTCTATGCCGCGCAGATCGGCCTCGACCATGAGCTCCACGGCGGTCTCGACAGGCTCCGGGCGCATGCCCCAGGCAAGGAACACCGCCCGTATCTGCGCCGCCAACAGCGTATGCGGGACGGTGATCATGCGCGCTCCAGCAGGAAGGGTGCGCCGGAGCGGCGGCAGACGTCGCGCAGTTCCTCGAAGAGGGTATCGGTCATCGGGATGCCGTTCGCCTTGCGCTCGGCGTGTGCCGCATATTCCGGGTCGCCGGCCACCATGACGGGCTGCGCCGGATCGGCCGGCGGCGTCGCGCGCAGCATGTCGAGCAGCCGGTCCATGTCGGTCTCGAAATCCCCCTCCCCGCGCAGGTGCGAGGGATCGACGGCGAGGAAGAAATGCCCGGTCTCGTGTCCGAGGCAGCCGGAGAGCGTCGCGCACAGGATCTCCACCATGGCGCCGAGGCCGTAGCCCTTGTGGCCGCCGAGCTCGCGCGTGCCGCCGAGCGGCGTCAGCCGCCCGACATCGTGCCCGTGCGGCGCATCCGTGATCGGCGCGCCGGAACGGTCCACCATCCAGCCTTCCGGGATCGGCTTGCCGGCGCGCCTTGCAATGGAGACCTTGCCGAAGGCGACCGTGCTGGTTGCCATGTCAAGCGCGAAGGGCCGGTTCGCCGCGGCCGGGGCCGCGAAGCCGATGGGGTTGGTGCCGAGCGCGGCATCGGCGCCGAACATCGGCGCGACCTGCTTGGTCGGCGCATTGGTGAGCGAGAGGCCGACCAGCCCCTCCTCCGCCGCCATGCCGGAATAGTAGCCGGCAGCTCCGTAATGGTTCGAGTTTCGCACCGCGACCGCCGCCGCACCCACCTGCCGCGCCTTGTCCATGGCGGTCCGCATGGCCAGCACGGCGGGCGGGTGGCCGAGGCTCTGCCCGGCGTCGATAAGCGCAAGCGCGCCTGCCTCCCGCTCGATGCGGATTTCGGGCTTCGGGTCGATGCGGCCCTCCTCCTTCGCCTTCTGGTACCAGGGCAGCATGCCGACGCCGTGGCTGTCGATGCCGGCAAGGTCGGTCTCGACCATGACATGCACGGTCGTCTCGATATGGTCGCGCGCCATGCCCCAGGTCTCGAAGACCGCGGCGACCTGGCGGCGAAGCACGGTGTCGTCGATGGTGCGCATGGCTTCTCCCCCCGCTTCGCCGCATGATAGGCGCGGTTCGGGAGGAAGCGCGATGGCCGAATTCGACAGCCCCGCCGAGGACGTGGAAGCGATCCGGACCTGGTTCGACCAGTGGGGGGCGGAGGTGGCGCGGCGGGATTTCGCCTCCGCGCGCCGGCGCTTCGACCCGGACGTGCTCGGCTTCGGCACCTGGATGGACCATGTCGAGGGCCTGGATGCGCTGGAAGCGCGGCAATGGCGCAGCATCTGGCCCGATATCGAGGATTTCGAGCACCTGACGGAGGGCCTGCGCTGCATGGTCTCGCCGGACCGGCTGATGGCCTTCGGGATGACGGCGTGGACCTCCACCGGCTTCCATGAGGACGGGACCCCTTACGAGCGGCCCGGCCGGACGACGGCGGTCTTCGCGCGGGAGAAGCCCGGCGACCCGTGGCGCTGCGTGCACACCCATGTTTCGCTCTTCCGGGATGTGCCGCAGCGCTCCTGGGGCCGCCGGGCCTGACGACGGCTACGGCTCAGGCGGGCCGGCCGCGATAGGAAGGGTTCGAGGTCTGCCCGACGAAACGGGCGGCGAGGAAGGCCCTGAGCCGGGCGAAAGCGGCGGCGAAGGCCTGGGCGCGCAACTGCCGGCCGCGGGCGACTGCCCGGTCGATTTCGGCCTGGGTGAGGGTGTAGGGTCTCTGGATCATCTGTCCTGTCTCCGGGTTCGGATTTCCGTTGGCCCACCATTTATTTCCTCCCCACGGATTTACA
Source organism: Alphaproteobacteria bacterium (assembly GCA_022821735.1). Taxonomy (GTDB): domain Bacteria; phylum Pseudomonadota; class Alphaproteobacteria; order Bin95; family Bin95; genus Bin95. The sequence continues at coordinate 7,511 of JAJECZ010000086.1, forward strand.
ATAAAACGAAAAACGATATGATATTTGCACTGAATGCAAAGATGAGAAGGCGATGAATTCCCTGAACGCCATCCGCCTGTTCACGGCTGCCGTCGATGCCGGAAGCTTTTCCGAGGTCGGGCGCCGGCTCGGCATGGCGCCTTCCTCGGTGTCGCGGCAGGTCGCGGCGCTGGAGGACAGCGTGGGCGCCCAGCTCATCCACCGCACGACCCGCAAGCTCGGCCTGACGGAAGCCGGGCGGCTCTATTTCGAGCGCGTCTCGCGCATCCTCGCCGAGCTGGACGAGGCGACGGCCGCCGTCTCGCATCTGGAGGAGTCGCCGCGCGGCGTGCTGCATGTCAACGGGCCGACGGCCTTCGGCGTCCGCCATGTCGCCCCGGCGCTCCCGGATTTCCTTGCGCGCTATCCGGAAGTGCGGGTCGAGCTCACGCTCACCGACAATTTCGTGGACCTGCTGGAGGTCGGTGCGGATGTCGCCGTGCGCGTGGGCGAGCTCGAGGATTCGAGCCTGATCGCGCGCCGGCTCGCACCCAACCGGCGCGTCCTCTGCGCCAGCCCCGGCTATCTGGCCCGCGCCGGGACGCCGGTGCGCCCGCAGGACCTCGCGGACCATAATTGCCTCGTCTATACGCGCCACCACGGCAATGTGAACTGGAACCTGGGCGGCCCCGACGGGCTGGCGGAAGTGCGCGTCGGCGGCAATCTGCGCACCAACAACACGGAAGCCGTGCATGCCGCGGCGCTCGGCGGGCTCGGCATCGCGCTCCTGCCCTCCTGGCTGGTCGGGCAGGAGGTGCAGTCCGGCCGGCTCGTCGAAGTGCTGCCAGGCTACCGGGCCGCGCCCGGCGCGCTCGACACCGGCATCCACGCCCTCTACCCCGCCGACCGCCACCTCTCCACCAAGGTCCGCGCCTTCGTGGATTTCCTGGTCGAACGCTACGGCCCCCGCCCCTACTGGGAGGAGACGCCGGAGGGGAAGGCCGGACCGGATCCCCGGATGGCGCGCTGAAAACCGCACGCCCGCGCCCGGAATCCCGGCCCGGCGAGGACGGCCCAAGGCCGGCTGCCGCAGGCAGCGCGGCGCGGCTGCGGACACCTGCAGAGTGTCATGAAATGTCGTAACAGCCCAGGAGGGGTTGACGTTGGAATCGAAAAATGAGTCAAGCTTTGTATGAGTCGTTCCGAGCCGTTTGACCCGTTGCGGGTGGCGGGGTCCGAGACCTCCGGTGAGAAGATTGCGCG
>JAJECZ010000128.1 GCA_022821735.1 Alphaproteobacteria bacterium
CCGATGCTGTGGGCGAAGCGGCTGTGGGTTGCGCCGGGGAAGACGAGGTCGGAAAAGCCGAGCTGGCGGATGCGGCGCAGGCGCTGGAACTCGGGCGTGTTCAGGAGGTTCCAGGCGATCCGGTCGGTCTCGTCCCGGTCCGGGTCGCCGCTGTCCCCGAACACGACCAGGCCGTGGACCGGGTCGCGGATGCGCTGCGTCCATGAACCGTCCGTCGCCGCCACGCGCCTCCCCCCGAAATGCCGCCCGCGATTCCATCGAGAATAAAGAACAGGATACGAACCCGCAAGCGGTCTTTCGCCACGCCAACAGGCGTCATCAGTTCAGCAATCCGTCCATAAGTCGGGCGGAGGGTGCCGTTGCCGGATCGTATTGCCTTATGTCCCGTTTGAACTATCTCGAATCCTGTGTAGGACACAAGCTCGTCCAGCCAGGTTCGACCCAAGAAGCCTCCCGTCTTGCTCAACAGGCGCCTCCTACAAGTTGCCGAGTTTACGGAGATAAAATGAAGGTAGGAAAATCTATAACACGAGCCGAATCCGGAAGTATGTCAGAATATATGATGCTGGTATTGGAAGCTACCAGCAAACTGTTCTTTTTGCTCGAAGCCGCCGAAGGCATAAAGGCGGAATTCGAAAGCGGCGAACGGAAAACATCTCGCGACAGCGGTTTCGGACCCTCGACACTGTCCATCGGGCTTCGATCCTCCCTATCGAATGTTCCTTACACTCTGGATCAGGAATTCGGCCCTACTGGCCGCATGGCGCAGTTAGCGTATTTGGGCTGGGTCGCCGCAGTGGATGGCGCATGGGAGAAGTACCGCACAAATCCGCTATACGACAGAAAGGACAGCGGCCTCAAGCACGGTCAGGAGGCTTCCCTGTTTGGAGACCTGCACAAGATACGCAACGACTTGCTGAAAAACCGTGGCATCGCGCAGGATAGAAACACCGGCAGGTGCACCGAACTTCTTTGGTTCAAACCCGGCGACCGAATGCACATGTCGCTCGACCGTGTGCTCGACTTTCTGCATCGTCTGGGGGGCTATATGCGCAATTTCCTTTCGGGGGACGGGAAGGTATTGGTAGCCTGGTGCGTAAAGGATGAAGGTCCCAGTATCGGCGAACCTTACCGCGTAATCTCCAACAGGGTGTTCATTGAAGCGCTTCCCGAAGACAGGGGATCGGGTTTCGGGCTGTTCATCGGCATGGTCTTCGCCGACGGCCTCGCTTGGACGGTTTTGGTCCGGCAAGCCGCCACGCGGAAAGACCTGGTGAACGAGGCGTAAAGTCATCAGCGCAGCGCCGCTGGACCGCTACGGCTCACCGATCTTGCCCAAGGAAGGCCCGATGGACGTTCCTCGAACCTATCGAATGGCACGGGACGCCATACTTGTCAGCGAAGTGCCTCTCGATCCGGGGACACCATTCGTGCGGTTCAGACGTTGAAGCAGCAGTTCGGATCAGGCGTTTGCTTGGAGAAGCCTCTTACCGCAGCATTCGCCCTACCCGCCTTCGTCCCGATTCCCGCCGAGAGCCGCGTTCCATAGCTCTTCCGTCACGATGTCCAGGGTCCAGGGGCGCATGACGGAGGCGGCGCGGGCGTCGCGGAGGTGGCGTTCGAGCGGGAAGCGTTTCAGGATCGCACGGCCGCCGCAGACCCGCATGGCGAGCGAGGTGATCTCCACGGCATTGCGCTGCACCGTGACATGGGCGGCGCGGGCGCGCTGGCGGGTCTCCGGCGTCGGCGGCAGCTTCGCTTCCGAGACGGCGTGGTAGAAGAGCGAGCGCGTCGCTTCGAGCTTCAGCACCATCTCCGCGACCGCATTGCTGGCGGACGGCGCGACGGATGGGCGGCCGGGCGCGCCGGCGAGGTCGCCCCGGAGGTAGGCGAGCGCGGTTCCGGCGGCCTCGACCGCAAGGCCGAGGAAGGTGGCGGAGAACCCCATCGGGGCGTGGCTGGCGGTGAGGTAGAGGCCGCCGAAGACGCCGGGCGGCAGGATGTCGCCGCTGTCGGGCACGAACACGTCGGTCAGGCGCATCTCGCGGCTCACCGTGGCGCGCATGCCGATCGGGTCCCACTCGCCCTCGAAGGCCACGCCCTCCGCCTCGCGCGGCACCTTGAGGTAGAGCGTGCGCTCCAGCCAGGGCATGTCGCCCTCGTCCACAAGGATCGCCGGCGTCGCGAAATAGTCCGCGGCGCCGGAGAGCGAGACGAAGAACTTGCGCCCCGTCACCCTGTAGCCGCCCTCGACCCTCCGCGCCTCCGTGCCGAAACGCCGCCCGCCGACGCTGAAGGCCGTGTCGGTCTCGCCCTCTTCCACTGGTTCGCTGTGCGGCTGGCCGTAGTAGACGCCCTCCTCCACCACCTCGCGGAACTTCTCGGCCCGCAGTCGCTCGTGGCGGGCGCGCTTCTCCGCCGGCATGTCGTAACGGTCCGCCATCTCCCCCATCAGCATCATGGTGAGGCAGTGCATGTTGTAGGTGAGCGCCGTGGAGGCGTTGCCGCGCGCGATCTGTTCGGCGACCAGGCAATAGGTCTCGAAATCCGCGCCGAGTCCGCCATGCGCCGCCGGCACGCAGAGCGTCAGCAGGCCCGCATCGCGCAGGTCGTCATAGTCCTCGAAGGGGAAGGCCGCCTCGCGGTCGAGCCGGGCGGCGCGCGGTGCAAAACGCTCCACCGCCAGACGGCGCGCCTTTTCCACCAGCTCCTGCTGAAACGGCGTCAAACGCATGTCCATGGGGCCGGCGCCTCCCGCTCGCGCAAGTCATCCACAGTCCCGGACGGACGGCCCCTTGATCGCAGGCCGAATCCCCCGCACAAAGCCGCTTTATGGCCGATGC
>JAJECZ010000122.1 GCA_022821735.1 Alphaproteobacteria bacterium
GGTAGTCGCCGGCGGCTCTGTGGACCATGCAGCGATTGTCCCAGATGACGATGTCGCCGACGCGCCAGTGGTGGTCGTAGCGCGCATCCGCGACCACCATGCGTTCTTCCAGCTCGTCGATCAACGCGTCGCTCTCCGCCGGCGCCAGACCCTCGACATAGACGATCTTGCCGGGGTCGAAATAGAGCGACTTGCGCCCCGTTTCCGAGTGCGTGCGGACCAGCGGATGGAACACCGGGGCGTGGCCGCGGTCTTCAGGGTTCAGCAGGGCGTCCGAGCCCCGCTTGCCCCCGCCATAGGTGAAAGCGCCCTTCCGGCCTTCGATCTTCGACTTCAGCCGCTCGGGCAGCGCGTCCCAGGCGCGGTACATGGAGGAGAAATGGGTGTCTCCGCCGCGGCTGGGCACGGCGAGCGCATAGAGTTGCGTTGCCTTGAACGGCACCTCGTCATAGGCGCCGTCAGTGTGCCAGGAGGCTGCGCCGCGCCGGTAGATTTCCTCGTTGAGCTTGCCGTTGGCATCGAACTTGCCGACGCCGAGCACGGTTACCTCGGGGCGGTCGGGATGCCGCGTCGACCGGGAAGGGTGCGGCACGACATGGCCGAAGCGTTGGCTGTAGGCAATGAAGTCCCCGATCTCGAGCGTCTGGTCGCGCACGACGGCGACGCCGTATTCGAGCCATGCATCGTAGATCGACCGGAAGCCCTCTTCGTCCAGCCGCCGGACATCGACGCCGGTGATCTCCACGCCGGTATGCTCGGAAAGGGGCCGGATTTCGGTCATGGGGCATGCCTCCCGTTCGGACCGGCTGTTTCAGGGCAGGGTGTCGAGATAGAGCCCTAGATCGACCTCGTTCACCAGAGCCTCGCCCGCAGCATAGCGCGGAAGATTGGCGATGAAGAGGTCGTCGGCGCGCCCGCGCGTGCCGTTGCCGGCGAAAGAGCAGTGGCCCGTAAGCCGGACCGAGGGGTGCGCCCAGTAGGGGCTGCTGCGCGGCAGCGGTTCCGGCTCGAACACATCCAGCACCGCAGTCGCAACCCGGCCGCTGTCGAGCGCCGCCAGCAGCGCGGGATCGTCCACCACGCCGCCGCGCGCGACGTTCACGAGAACGGCCCCGTGCTTCATGGCCGCGAGGAACCCGGCATCGACGAGCCGGTCGGTCTCCGACGAATGCGGGCAGCACAGCACCACCACATCGGCACTCCCGAGGCGGTCCCGGAGTTCGCTCATAGTGCAAACCTCGTCGGCATGGGGAGCCGGCGCCCCGCTGCGGCGCACGCCGACCACGCGGGCGCCGAACGCGCCGGCGCGCCTGCCGATCTCGCGCCCGATATTGCCGTATCCGACGACAAGCCAGACCGTGCCGGCGACCTCGCGGAACGGGAGCAGCTTCCATTCGCCCGCCGCCTGGGCCGCCCGCCGGTCGGCCAGCCCCTGGAAAAGGTCGAGCACGTGAGCGAAGACATATTCCGAAATTGCTACCGCCTGAGCGCTTGAAGCGCCGATACGGATGCCCTTCGCCGCAATGTCGCGGTACCCCGGATGGTCGAGGCCGGCATTGAAAGTCTGCACCCATTTGACGGTGCGCGACGCGGCGATCGACCCCAGGCATTCCGCGAAGGACGGTCCTGCCATGTCGGAGGTGAGCCAGACCGCCTCCGCTGGCGCCTCGGCCAGCGGCTTCGGCCTGCCGTTCGCCATGCAGCGGCCGTCCTCCAGCAGGGGCAGCACGCAGAGTGGCAGGTCGATTGCGGCAAGCCGCTCCGCGACCCGGTCGCGGGCGGCCGGGTGCATGACGATATTCAGCGTCATGCGCCCGGCCTAGCCGGAATAGTCGGCATCGCTCACCTTCTCGAACCAGTCGGTTCCACCGCCGTCCTCTCCCGTCTCGGACATGGCGAGATGGGTGAAGATGCTGTCCGGCGCGGCACCGTGCCAATGGCGCGCGTCCGGCGGGATAACGGCAGTGTCTCCGGGGCGGAGCTCCTCTACGGGACCGCCCTCGACCTGTACGCGCCCGATTCCCGAAACGGCCCAGAGCGTCTGACCGACCGGATGGCGGTGCCAGGCCGTTCGCGCGCCCGGATTGAAGGTCACGTTCGTCGCCCGCATCCGCGAGGGAGAGGCCCCGACCAGCACCTCGTCCTGATACACATCGCCCGTGAACCGGTCGGCCGGGGCCTTTCTGGTCGCCCGGTCCCCGACCCTGTAAATCTTCAACATCTGCCTTCCTTCTCCGACAGGCCGTATCGCAGGGCCGGAGAGTAACAGCGCCCCCGAGCGGCTGTCGAGATAAGCGGACAATGCCTTGCAGGACAGTTTCCTGGAAGCGGACAGCCCGATTGCAACGGCTGGACGGCCACATGATTGTCGAAAAGCGCGGACGCGTTCGTACAACGGTTATTGCAAGCTGCCCCGCGCGAAAATGGAGCCGCGCAAGAGGCATGCGGGTCAGTTTGCAAGATGACGGAAATAAGGCGCAAGGCCCGTTTCAGGGCCCGCGCGTAACCGAATTATCGAACAATCCTTCGGCTGCCGCGATGTCGGATGTCTTTCGATATGCCGCGCTTGTTCCGCCACGGCGACGGAATCGCCGGGCCAGCCGCTATCGATGCCTGCGAGGGGATACCGGCCATTGGCACCAGGCCGGATTTCGGCTTCCGGCGACCTTTCGAAGCGCCATCACCCGGCTCATCCATTCGATCTCCCCCTTGAACGAACTAAGAGTCAATCCTCCTTCCGAGCGGCATCCTTAAGCGGTAGGCCAGGTACTGCAAATCGGCCTGGAAAAGACATTGCCAGCGACCGCAGGAGATGCAGCAGCACAGCGAAGGCCGCACCATTTTCCGAACGGGCGTGCCTCCGAGAACCGCCGCTCAAGCGGCCTATGCGATGTTCGAGGGTATTTATGAAGGCCAGCGGCAGCCGCTCTTCAGCGCGCTCAACGACGATCCGGCCAACAGCTTTTGCTTCGCCGCCAATATGTGCGGGCCGGCGCCAGTAGAGCCGGTGTCCGAGCGGCAATCAGTCGTCGCGAGCTTCGACGATCACACGCTTGCGGCCGCGTCGGACCAGGTAGCCGCCTCGCCGAATCGTGAGCTTGCCTTCCTGAATCAGGGCCCACAACGCATCGGCGATGACTTCTGCATTTTCGTCCGTATCCGGCGTATCCGCCGCCTGTCCGAGCCATTTGGCAAATGCCTCGTCCGCTATGGAGTTGCCCACCGACTTGCGCAGCGCATTGAGCTTGCGAAGCTGGCCCTTTGTCAGGGCGCTCTCATCGATCATGTTGAATTCTCCGTCCGTTCGCGCCAAACGCGTATGTCAACAGGATAGCAAACATTGTCCGAAAAAGTAACATCCTTAAAGTCCGTGTCTCCAGCTAATTTGTCGCGTCGGCCTTACTCGCCCTCGAGAAGCGGCACTTCCGGCACGCCGGGAGCTTCAAAACCGAGGATCCGGGCGAAGAAAGAAAGTTCGGCTTCCAAAGCGGCCACGATGTTTTCCGCCCTTCGGAAACCGTGCCCTTCGCCATCGAACAACAGTAGCGCAACGGGAATTCTCCTGGCCTGAAGCGCGGCCGCCATGGCTTCTGTCTGATCGGGCGGCACGACCTTGTCCTCGGTGCCTTGCAGGAAGATCACCGGACAGGAAATACCATCGGCATGAAGGAGCGGCGAGCGTGCGTCGTAAACGGCCTCGGCTTCCGGTAGCGGGCCGATCAGTCGGTCGAGATAACGGCTCTCGAATTTATGGGTATCCCTTGCAAGAGCCTTGAGGTCTCCGATTCCATAAAGGCTGGCGCCCGCCCTGAAAATGTCCCGGAATGCAAGCGCGGCGAGCGTCGTATATCCACCGGCGCTGCCCCCGCGGACGACAAGCCGGTTGGCATCCACCTTCCCGCTATCGGCCAGCCATCTCGCCGCCGCGCAGCAATCCTCGACGTCGACGACGCCCCACTGGCCGTCCAGTTGTTGCCGGAAAGCGCGCCCGTAGCCGCTGCTGCCGCCGTAGTTGACATCCACAACCGCAAAACCGCGCGTCGTCCAATACTGGATGGAAGGCGAGTAGCCGTTGTCGGAGGCGCCGGTCGGCCCGCCGTGGGACCGCACGATGAGCGGCGGACGCTCACCCTCGGGTGCGGCGAAACAGGGATTCCTCGGCGCATGGAACCAGGCGTGCGCGGTCCTCCCGCCGCCGGTCGGGAAGGAAATCGGCTGGCCGCGCGATACGAAGGCCGGATCGGGATCGTCCGGGACGGAGCGGGCGAGCGTCTCCCGCCTCCCGTCTCCGTGCAGCAGGTCGAGTCGGGCCGGCCGGTCGGTATCGACGCCGAGAACCGCCCAGCCTCCTTCGAAGGGCGCAGGGCAGGCCGGGCGCGAGAAACCGGTCTCGAACGGGCCGGCGCGGAGTCTCTCAACGAAGACGCTGCCGTTCTTCTCGTATCGGGCGATGACGTCGCCGTCGGCGAGACAGCGGTAGCTTTGGGCGCCGAGGCCCCAGAGCGGCCCGGCGAACTCCGCCGCCATCGGCTTGAGCGGCCGCCCGCCCGCGCCATCATGCGCGTAAAGGTTCCACCAGCCGGAACGGTCCGAGACGTAGAGCAGCCGCCCGTCTACGGCCCAGGCGGGCTGCAGCACCGATTCGCCGGGCCCGCCCGCGACCGGCTCGCCGTCCAGCAGGAGGACCGTTGCGTCCCAAGGCATGTTCGGGTGGTCCCAGGCGATGCAGGCAAGCCGGTCGCCGCCAGGGCTTGGCCTGGGCGCGGCGTAAAAGTCCCGGCCGGCGGCGACGACCTTGCCTTCCGCGGTCCGGTCGGGGTCCAGCAGTACCACGGTGTTGACCGGCTCGCCCGGCCCGCGATGGTCCTCGCGCACGGCCAGGATGCCATCCGGACAGAAGGCGAAATCGGCGTAACGCAAGGCCCCGTCGGGAGTTATCTGCCTGGGATCGCCGTCTTCCTCTACGAGCCAGACGGTACCGTCGGGGAAATGGGAGAAGACGACTCGGCCGTCATGGGCGGCATAGGCGCCGCCGCCATATTCGTGGACCCGTGAGCGCACGTCGAAATGCGTCGGCAGCGCTTCGCGGACATCTCCCTTCCGGTAGCGCATGAGCACGCTGCGGCCCCGTTCGCGCGGCCGGCCTTCCAGCCAGTAGAGGCTTTCGCCGTCCACACGGACAAACGAAAGACCGACCCCGGCTTCTGCAATCCGCCGCGCCGAGAGCGGCGAGACCCAGCTTCCGTAGGGCTTTACGACGGGCTTGTCGGTCATGGCGGGGCGTTCCTCTGCGGCGGCGCCATTGTCAACCGGCGCCGGCCCGGCTTCAATCTACGGCGATGGAGAGGGAAGTCCCCGATACGGAACCCGCCCGTGCGCTCTGGGATTTCGCCGTCCGGCTTTATGGGGAGCCCGGTGTCAGCGAAGCCTGCCTCGCCCTGCAGGACAGGTGCGGCGTCGATATACCGCTCATGCTCTGGGCCGCATGGCTTGGCGACGGCGCCGACTTGCCGGCGCTCCGGGCCGGCGACCGTGCAGTGGGGCCCTGGCGGGCGCGGGCGGTGCGGCCGCTGCGGGCGCTCCGCCGCCATCTCCGTGATTCCGTCGCCGGGTTGGACGACGAGGTGCGGGAAGGCTGGCGCGGGTCGGTAAAGCGTCTGGAGATCGAGGCGGAGCGTCTCGCGCTCGGCGTCCTGGCCGGGATCGGCCGGCGCAGCGGACGTCCGGACCTCGCTCCTTTCGCCGCAGCCTTCGGCCTCGAACCAGGCTGTCCGGAACTGAAGCTGGTGGAAGAGGCCGCGCGGCGACTCACGTGAGTGTTCGGTGCCTGCTTCCAGTCAGGCGTCCCAGCCGGGCGGGCGTTTTTCCAGGAACGAGGCGGCGCCCTCCCGACCTTCCTCGCTGGCCCAGCTTTCGGCGAAGGAATAGAGGCCGTCGATGCCGAGCGCGTCGGGTCCGTTGCGGTCGTAGAGATCGAGCGCGCGCTTTGCGGCCGCGGCTGCGCCGGGCGCTGCGCCGAGGCAGCCGGCAACGGCGGCCTCCACCGCGTCGTCGAGGCTTTCGTCGGGCACTGCGCGGTCGATCAGGCCGATGCGGTGCGCCTCCGCGGCATCGAAGGTCTCGCCGGTAAAGAGGTAGCGCTTGTACACCGCCGTGCCGATGCGCGTCAGCAGGGCCTTGAGAGCGCCCGTCGGCACGACGCCCCGGCGGAGTTCCGTAAACGCGAAGCGCGCGCCTGCCCCGGCGATGGCCACATCGCTCGCCGCAATCAGGGTCGTGCCGCCCCCGAACGCGCCGCCTTGCACCCGCGCCACGACAGGGCAGGGCAGGCTGGCGATGCGATGGCTCAGCATCGAGCCGCGCAGCGCTGCCTGCAGCCGCTCTTCGGCGGGCGCCGTTCCCATATGGCGGAACATGGCGATGTCGCCGCCCGCCGTGAAATGCCGCCCTTCGGCCGCCAGCAGCAGCAGGCGCAGGTCCGTTCGCCCGTGCAGCGCGTCGAGCGCCAGATGGACCTCGCGCATCGTCTCCACGGTCAGGGCGTTCAGGCGGTCGGGACGCGCGAATGTCAGCGTAACGACCCGCCGCGCATCCTCCTCGACGCGTATGTTGTTCCACCTCATGCCTGCCGCCTCCTTTTCGCCCGCGCCGATTGTCCCGGCTCCCGGCCGAACTATGACAAATGTAGAAGCCTGCCTGTTCGGAAAGCATGGCGACAGGCCGGGAAATTGGCTATGGTCCCGGCCCCGGGGAATTCTGGACCGACAGGCAGGGACGATTCATGGATATCGGAGAGAGCAAGGAAGACGCCGTATTTGTGCTGGAGCCGAAAGGCCGGCTCGACAGTGCGAATGCGCGCAGCTTCGAGGAGCGGGTGCTGGCCGCGCTGGAGCAGGGCGAGTCGGCCTTGCTCATCGACTTCGCCGGTCTGGACTACATCAGTTCGGCCGGCCTGCGTGTGCTGTTGATGGGGGCGAAGCGGCTTCAGCAGTCCGGCGGCACGATCGCGCTTTGCGCCCTCAGCCCGAGTATACACGAGGTTTTCGAAATCAGCGGTTTTCTCACCATCTTCACCGTGCATAACGACAGGGCGGCGGCTCTGGCGGCTATGGGCTGACAGTAATGCTCAGCTTCGCCGAAGAGATGATGCTGCTCCTGCTCGATGACCAGGACGGCAGTTTTCTGCCTATCCCGGAATGGTCGATGCAGTGTGCCCTGGCGGGTGCAGTACTGATGGACCTTGCATTGGCGGACCGGATCGACACCGACGTCAATTCGCTCATGCTTGTGGACAAGAAGCCGACCGGTGATCCGCTGCTCGACCCTACTCTGGAACGCATTGCGGCAGCCGCGGAAGTACGCGGCGCGCGCTACTGGGTCGAGAACACGGCAGCCTATGCCGACGAAATCCGCGAGGGTGCGCTTGCCCGGCTCGTGGAGGCCGGCGTTCTGAACCGGGAAGAGGACCGGTTCCTCTGGGTCTTCCGTTCGAGACGCTACCCGACCATCGACGGCCGGGCGGAGCGGGAGGTCAAGCTCCGGATCATGGGTGTTCTGCTGTCGGACGAGATTCCGGATCCTCGAGACATCGTTATCATATGCCTTTGCGATTCCTGCGGCATTTTCAACGAATTGCTGTCGTCCCGGGAACTCGAGCGCGCCCGCGGCCGCATCGACCAGGTGCGCAAACTGGACCTGATCGGCCAGGCGGTCGCAAAATCCGTCTGGGAAATCCAGGCCTCGCTCGCGATGGCCGCGCACCCGGTCTACTAGGCGGCGCCACCCTCCGAGGCGTCCCGGTCATGGCCTGGGACCAAGAGTCGCACCGGCCCGGCCCGGCCGGACGACGGGCGCGCGGATGAAGATCGTCGTCATCAACCTCGAACATGCGGTGGAGCGGCGCGACCGGGTGGCCGCCGCGCTGGACGGGCTCGGTCTCGCGTTCGAACTTTTCCCGGCGGTGGACGGCCAGCACCTTTCGCCCGGTCAGGAGGCGCTGATCGACTACGACGCGCTCCACCGGCAGGGCTGGCCGATGAGGGCGGGGGCGCTCGGCAACTGGCTCAGCCACCGCGCGATCCTTGCCGACATGATCGACAACGGGCCGGAGGCGATGGCGATCCTCGAGGACGATATCGAGCCTGCGCCCGAGCTGCCGGCCGTTCTGGACGCGCTGGAACGGTCCGCCGGATCGTACGATATCGTATTCCTGAACCGGGGCCGCGCCGTCCGGCGCTTCGTTCCGCACCGGCGGCTGGATACCGGCCATCGGCTCGGCTGGCTCCGCTGGTCACATTTCGGCACCCAGGGCTATGTCGTCACCCGCCCGGCGGCCCGGCGCTTCCTGGAGACGTTCCCGCGCGTGCGCATGAACATCGACCGGTCGCTCGCTGCCTTCTGGCGCACGGGCCTTGCGACCTATTGCGTGCGTCCGCCGGCGGTCCGGCATCTGCTGGCCGACGACGGCAACGATTCCATGATTCAGGCAACCGGCGCCGTCGGCCCCGCCGACGCGCTGTTCCGGCTGCGGCGGCGCTGGTTCTTTCTCCGGGAGGGCGTGGCGAAGCGCGCCGCGCTGACCCGCCTGGCGGTGCGGGCGCTCGGGCCGGCGCAGGGCCTGGGCGCGCTGCTGGGGCCGCGCAAAGGGTGCTACGATGCGCCGACCGACATCCGGGGAGCCCGGCGATGACGCGCAATCTCGATCCGATCACCGTGTCCGTGGTCAGCCACCGCCTGACCGCCATCGTCGAGGAAATGGGCGAGGCGATGCTGCGCACCGCCTATTCGCAGATCCTCAACTCCTCGCGCGACTTTTCGGCCGCGATCTGCGACCGCGACTGCCGGCTGGTCGCGCAGGCCGAACACATTCCCGTGCATGTCGGCGCGATGCCCTGGGCGGCCAAGGCGGTTTCGGCCCGCTTCGGCGAGGATGTGCATGAGGGCGACCTGTTCGTCGTCAACGACCCCTATGCCGGCGGCGGCAGCCACCTGCCGGACGTGACGGTGTTCGCGCCCGTGTTCATCGCCGGGCGGCTTGCCTTCTGGACCATCAACCGCGCGCATCACAGCGACATCGGCGGCGCGAAGCACGGCGCCTACAATCCGTCCGCCACCGAGATATTCCACGAGGGTCTCCGAATCCCGCCGCTCCGGCTCTGGGAGCGCGGCCGCCCGCGCGACGACCTGCTGGAGATGCTGGCGCTGAACGTGCGCCACCCGCGCGACTTCAAGGGCGACCTGGCCGCGCAGATCGGTTCGGTGCGCCTCGGCGAAGCCCGGCTCCAGGCGCTGGTCGATACCTTCGATGCGCAAACGGTGATGGCCGCCTGCGAGGCGGTGCTGGACGGCGCCGAGCGCCGCTCGCGCGCCGAGGTCGCAAGCTGGAAGGAGGGCGTGTTCCACGGCGAGGCGTTCCTCGACGATGACGGCCACGGCCGGCATGACATCGCCATCCGCGCCACGGCCACGGTCCGGGACGGTGAGGTGGTGGTGGACCTGAGCGCGTCGGACCCGCAGAGCACCGCCTTCGTGAATTCCAGCCACGCCAACACGGTCTCGGCGGTCACGCAGTCCTTCGCCTACCTGATCGACCCGGAGATCCCGAAGAACGAGGGCGCGTTCCGCCCGCTCTCGGTCAAGCTCAGGGAAGGGACGATCGTGTGGGCCGAAGACGGCCTCCCGGTCACCATGTGCACCTCGCATTGCGGCAACGAGATCATCGAGGCCACCATAACCGCGCTCGCGCAGTCCTGCCCGGCGCGCACCATGGCGGGCTGGGGCCGGCGGCTGCGCATCGCCATCAAGGGCCGGGACCCGCGCAACGGGCGCGGCTTCATCTGGCACATGTTCTACGCCCGGCCCGGCGGCGGCGGCTCGCCGGGCGGCGACGGCTGGCACTCGGTCGGCGAGTGGCACTCCGCCGGCGGGCTCAAGTTCGGCAGCGTCGAGGTGGCGGAGGTCCGCTTCCCGCTGCACATCGCCCGCCACGAGTTCCGTCCGGGCTCGGGCGGGGCCGGGGAATACCGGGGCGGCTGCGGGGCGGAGCTGGAGCTGCGCGTCGAGACGGAGGAGCCGGCCGTGGCCAACACGGCGGGCGACGGCGTGCGCTACGGCGCGCGCGGCATTCTCGGCGGCGAGGACGGCATGCCGCACCGCTACATCCACCACGGCTCGGGCGGCGGGCGCGTGCTGCCGAGCAAGCTGGTCGGCATCGAAGTGGCCCCGGGCGACGTCTTCGAGGTGCTGTCCGGCGGCGGCGGCGGCTGGGGCGACCCGGCGCGCCGTCCGGAATCCCTGGCGGAGGCCGACCGGCTCGACGGGGTCGCCTGAGGGCCGGGGGGCTGCTGCTACAGCCCGACGCGCAGGGCGGCGAGGAGCAGGGCTTCGGCGGGGCGGCCGGCCTCGTGGCCGGGGTGGCGGCTCAGCACCGCGCCGATGCGCCAGGCCGCGCCGGGAGCGAGCGGCTGCGTCCAGTCGATGCCGAAATCGAGCTGACGGCCGGATGGTTCGAGGCCGACCCGGACCCGTTCGCGCCGCACCGCCCCTTCCGGCGTCCGCCCGACAGGCAGCGAGAGGTCGAGGCGTCCGCTCTCCACCCTGAGCGGCTGTTGCAGCGAGAGCCGGAGCGACCCCCCGCCGAGCGGGTGTGCGGCAGCCATCGAAAAGGCGGTGCTGAAGGCGTCC
>JAJECZ010000440.1 GCA_022821735.1 Alphaproteobacteria bacterium
GCGGTGCTGCGCCACGAGGACCAGGGCATCCGCAACCCGGACTCCATCCTCGACTTCTCCTGCATCACCGACCTGTTCGACTACCGCTCCTTCGACATCCACTTCGATCCGGCGGGCGCGCTTGAGCACATCCTGGATCTCGCGCGGCGGCGCATCTGCGCCGCCGCCCGCGACGCCTACCGGCGCTATGTCGGCCGCGCCCTCGACTCCACGGTCTACGTCTCGGAGCACACACGGCCTCTCGACCGCCTTCCCGGCCTCGATATCGACTGGCCGAGGCGCAACGTCTTCGACGATCTCGGGGCGGAGGACGCGGGTAGTGAGCTGTTCCGGGGCGTCGTCGGGGGCGGCCAATGAGCATCCGAAGGATGCGCCTCCGCGTTGTCGTCTTCCGGAAGACAGGGGACCTGCTGCCGGCTGCCGCGCTGCTGGCTGGCCTGCTGCTCGCGCCGGAAGTGGCGCACGCCCACAAGTGCGACCGAACGGACAACGACCGGCGCGAGGCGAGCCGCGTCATCGCGGACCTCACCGGCGAGATCGACGCCATGGAGCGGGCCATCATCGAGGCGCTGCGCCTCCAGACCGGCCAGCTCTCGGGCTACATCGCCCAGAGCGCGAAGGCCGTGACCGGAGCCCTCGACTCCCAGACGAAGCTGCAGGCGCAGACCGCGCGCGAGGTGGCCGAGACCGGGACCATGATGGCGCACCGGCCCAGCCGGAGCGCCTGCGAGGCGGTCACGGGGCTGAGGGGCCTTGCGGCCACCGGGGCCGCGGCGAAGGACGCGCACGGGCGCGCGGCCGCGGCCGAGACGGGACGCATCACGGGCGACCGCGCGGTGGTGGACCGGCCGGGGGCCGCCGCCGGCGATGCGGCGCGCTTCGAGAGCGTTACGAGGGAATACTGCAACGCAGGCCGCGCCGGCGAAGATCCGGATCTCTCCGGCACGAGTGTCTGCCGGGGCGAGGACGCGCTGCACGGCGCCGATCTGCGCGCCGATACCCTGTTCGACCGCCGCACCTTCGCGAGCGAGGACGAGCTGCGTGCCGCCATCGAGCTGTCGCGCAACCTCGCCGCGCCCGTGGTGCACGACCCGCCGCCGCTCGCCTCGGCCGATACCGACCGCGAGCGCCGGCGCGTTCTGCTGGCACGGGCGGCGGACGCGCGGACGGCGTTGGCCGCCGACTACCTGGCGCAAGCCCGTGCGTTGAGGGCGCCGGGCGCCGCGCTCGGGGAGTGGGCCGCGGCGGTCGCACCAGGTGCGGGCCGCGATCCCGAGACTCCCGTCAGCCGCTATGAGCTGCTCGAGCTGCTGGCAAGCGGCCGTTTCGAGGACCCGCACTGGTTCGTGGGCCTCCAGGCGATGTCGCAGGAGAACCTGCTGCGCGAGCTGGTGACGCTGCAGGCGGTCTCGCTCATGCTGGACTGGCAGCGCTACCGCACCGACGAACGGCGCGGCGCGATCGGCGCCGCATCGCTGGCCCTTGCCACGGAGGAGATGCGCCGCCTCCCCGGCCTCGCCAACCCGGCGGCCGGGGCCAACTGAGCGCCATGCGGCCCCTCCGGTTCCTGTTCGCGCCCGAACTGGGCCGCCCGCTCTCGGATGCGCTGCGATCGGCGGTGGTGCTGCGGACGCTGATCGAGGCGGCGCGCCGGCCGGGACTACGGCCTGCCGGGTCAAGTGGCGGGAACGACGGCAAGACTGGACTCGGGGCGCGTCCTCCCGGATCGCGCGGCCTCGCTGTGGTGCTGCTGGTGCTTGCGCTGGCCGGCCTGGGGCTTACCGCCGTGCCCCTGCCCGATTCGGCATCGGCGCAGTCGATCGAGCGCGGGCTCTTCGCCGACACCGACAGCGCGACGCGGGAGGTGCTGGCTTTCCTGGGCGGGCTTGGGGCGGACAACCCCTCGGCCGTCGGCGACATGCTGTTCGCCTTCAACGCGGGCGTGCTGGTGCTTGCCGGGTTCCTGCTGATCTGGCACGCCGCCGCCGGCACCGTGGATACCGCGCGGGAGGGGCGCTTCGGCTTCGGCGCCTGGGCGATCGTGCGCATCGTCACGGCGATCGCCCTGATGGCGCCGCTGCCGGGCGGGCTCAACGGGGCGCAGCACGCAGTGGTGGGCCTCGCCCATCTCGGCGGGGACTTCGCCAACGCCGTCTGGAAGCCCTTCTCCGAGGAGGCGCTGGCCGAGAGCCGGCCCATCGTGCCGCGGCCGCGGGAAGCGCTCTGGCGGGCCGCGATTTCCCGGACGCTCATCGCCGAGACCTGCATGCGCGCGGCCAACGAGAGCGCGGCGCAGGCGGGCGACGATCCATACGTCGAGATCGACGATGACGAGGACGACGGCACGCTGACCTTCAGCTACGACGGCGACGGGCGCGGCATGCCGGACGGCATGTGCGGCAGCATCCGGTTCACGGGGCTGGAGGCGGACGGCGCCCCCGGCATCGCGGCCGAAGGCCACCGCCGGGCGCTCACCGGCCTGCTTCCGGCCGTCCGTTCGATGGCAGCCGGCCTCGCCGCCCACTACGTGCCGGGCACACCCCTCTACGGCCGTCCGCTCCCCGACATCGATGGCCTGCTCGCCGGGCAGGACCTAGCCGGAGCCTACGCGGATGTGCTCGACGGCGCGCTCACGCAGGCCGCCTCGGAGGAGCGGGCTACGCTGGCGCGTGTTGTCGCCGAGGACGCGCGGGAGGCGAGCTGGATGGCGGCCGCCTCCTTCTTCAACACCATCGCCCACCGCGTCGGCCTCTTCCAGGCCGCCGCCCACAACGTGCCCTCCGTGGCGCTCCCCACCCCCAGCCTCGACGAGTGGGTCCCTGCCGCGGACGCCGCCGTCAAGGGGGTGGCGGCTCAGCTCGCCCGCTCCTCCCGCTACCACCCGATGCTGCTGTCCGCCGCCGACGCAGGCGCAGGCGCGCTCCCCTCTCCCGGTGGCGACGGCGGCATGGTCTCGGGGCTGCTGGAGTTTATCGACCTGGACTCCGTCATCGTCGCCGACAGCGGCAATCCCATCGCCGACCTCGCAGCGTTGGGCCATGGTCTCTTGAACGCCGCGCTGGCCGCCGTGGCGGCGCTGATGGGCGCCGCCACCGGCTCGGGTCTGCTCGAATCCATCCCCTTCATCGGCAAGGGGCTCGACGTGTTCGAGTCGGCCTGGCAGGTCTCCGACGCGCTGGTGTCCACCCTGCTGGGACTGCTCGTCATCGCCGGCGCGGTGCTGGCCTACGTGCTGCCTGCATTGCCCTTCATTCGCTTCCTGTTCGGCATCCTCGGCTGGATCCTGAATGTGGCGATCGCGGTGCTGGCTGTGACCGTGTTCGCCGCCGCCCACGTCACGCGGGAGGACGGGAACCGGCTCACCGTCCAGGCCACCAGGCAAGGCTGGCTGTTCCTGCCCGCGTTGGTGCTCAGGCCCGCGCTGATGCTTTTAGGTCTGATCCTCGGCTACTTCGTGTTCCTCGCCGGCATCGGGCTCTTCAACCAGGTGTGGCTGCCGCAGATGCGCGACGCCGGGGTCTCCGGCGGGCTCGGCCCCGTGGGCTTCCTCGCCATGCTCGCGCTCTACGTCATCGTCGCCTACGGGCTGATGAACGCCTCCTTCAAGCTGATCGACCTGCTGCC
>JAJECZ010000334.1 GCA_022821735.1 Alphaproteobacteria bacterium
ATGGACCGGCTGGCCGCCGCCGGGCGGGCGGTCTGGGCGGCGGGCATCTATGCGGGCGTCGGGGTCGGCATCGCGGTCTCGTCGCTGGCGGTTCCGCTCGCAGCCCTCGGAGACGGTGATTCGCAAGGCCCCTGGCTCGTCTGCGGGGCGCTCGCGCTCGCGCTGTCGGTTCCCGTCTGGGTTCTCCTGGGAAGAGGAGGGCGGGCGAAACCGGCCGAAGCCGCCGGCTCCGCCGTGGCGGGCGCAAGGGCGGACGGCTTCACGCGGTTCGCCGCCGCCTACGGGCTGTTCGGCTTCGGCTATGTCATCACCGCCACCTTCATCTCCGACATGGTGCGCGCCGACCCGGTGCTGCAACCGGCGGAAAACCTGGTCTGGTTCTTCGTCGGGCTGGCGGCGGCGCCGTCGGTCGCGTTCTGGGGCTGGGCGGGACAGCGTTGGGGCAATGAGCGCGCCTTCGCGGCCGCCTGCCTGGTCGAGGCGTTCGGCGTGCTGCTGAGCGTGCTGGGCGGCGGCATCTGGATGGTGCTCGTTGCAGCCGCCCTCCTCGGCGGCACCTTCATGGGCCTGACGGCGCTCGGCCTTGTCAATGCGCGGCGCCTCTCCATCGGCGACCCGCGCCGGAACCTCGCGCTGATAACGGCGGCGTTCGGCCTCGGCCAGATGATCGGGCCGGCGCTTGCCGGCCTGTTGCACGACTGGACAGGCAGCTACCTGGAGCCGTCGCTGATGGCCGCCGCCGTGCTCGCCGCCGCCGCCATGCTGGTTGCGCGGTGAGTGCGGAAGCTCAGGCGAGATATTGTCCGCCGTTGATATGGACCGTTTGCCCGGTGATGCGCCGCGCGGCGGCGGAGGCGAGGAAGACCGCCAATTCCGCCACGTCTTCGGGCAAGGTCAGCCCTTTCAGCGGAATGAGGCCGGCCGCTTCGGCAATCTCGTCCTCGGTCATCCCGTAGCGCGGCTGCGCGGTGTCCGCCAAACCCGGCGCGATCGCGTTGACGCGGATGCCGTGGGGCGCGAGCTCCAGCGCGGTGGCGCGCGTCAGGCCGACGAGGCCGGCCTTGGAAGCCGCGTAATGCGCCCCGCGCGGAGACGAGGTGAATGCCGACCGCGACGAGATGTTCACGATGGCCCCCTCCCGGCCGGCGGCGGCCATGCGCCGCGCTGCGGCCGACGAACAGAGGAACGGCCCCTTCAGGTTCACCCCGAGGAGGCTGTCCCAGTCGGCTTCCGTCATGTCGAGAAAGGCCACGCGCGGGAAGATCGCCGCATTGTTCACGAGAATATCGACGCCGCCGAGACCGTCGGCGGCCGCCATGAGACGCTCGACCTCCTCCGGCCGCGAAATGTCGGCCTGCACCGCTACCGCGTCCGCGCCTGCCGATTGCACCGACGCGGCCACGACGGCGGCGGCCTCCTCGTCATCCAGATAATTGACCACGACCGAAGCGCCTGCCTCGGACGCAGCCAGCGCAATGGCGGCCCCGATGCCCTGCTGCGCGCCCGTGACGACGGCAACCCTGCCTGCAAGAATGGTCATCGATCTCTCCCCATCCCAGACCGTGTTCCGCCAGGGCGGCCTGGAAGTTCTCGCGGCGCCCCGGCACGCCTTCCACGCCGTAAAGCATGGCGTTGCCGGGCGCACTGCAGCAACCGGCGATGGTGTCGTGATGACCGCAGGTGTCGGCCGCGGGCATTCTACGACAGTCGTCGGCCAGCACTTCAAGGTGCGGTCCTGTCGCTACCCCGGCGCGAGGCAACAGGTGTGGCGGGTGAAGCCTCCGGCGCCATTCCCCGTGCGTCGATGACGACCCTGCGGGACCTTCGGAATGGGCCGGGAGCTTCGCCAAAGGCCCGGCGGAACCATCGGTTCAGGTGGGCGCTGTCCGCAAAGCCGCATTCCTGGGCCACCCGCGTCACGGTGCGGGTGGTATTCATCAGGAGCCATCTGCTGTGCTGGAGGCGCAAGTCGCGCCAGAGTTCGGCCGCCGTCATGCCGCAATAGTTCCCGGATTCCGACGCTACTGCTGACCACCTGCATTCCCGAGGTCTCACTGGCGCTTCCCGACCTCGTATATGATCGCTAGGGTCCGGCTGCATGAACGGCAAGTTCCTCGACGATCTGGCGCGACGCTTGGAAAACCTTAGGGACGAGGGCCTGTTCCGGCGCGAGCAGGTCATCGCCTCGCCGCAGCAGGGCGAAGTCACGCTTGAGACGGGCGCCGCCTGCATCAATCTCTGCGCCAACAACTATCTGGGCCTCGCCAACCATCCCCGGCTGGTCGAGGCCGCGCGGGATGCCCTGACCGATTACGGCTTCGGCATGTCGTCGGTGCGCTTCATCTGCGGCACTCAGCTTCCCCACAAGCGGCTGGAAGAACGGCTCAGCGAGTTTCTCGGGATGGAGGACACGATCCTGTTCCCGAGCTGTTTCGACGCGAATGCGGGGCTGTTCGAGGCGCTTCTGGGCCCCGAGGACGCGGTGATCTCCGATGCGCTCAACCATGCCTCGATCATCGACGGCGTGCGCCTCTGCAAGGCCAGGCGTTTGCGCTATGCCAACGGCGACATGGCGGAGTTGGAGGCGCGACTCGTCGAGGCCGGGGACGCCCGCTACCGCCTGATCGCGACAGATGGCGTGTTTTCCATGGACGGGTATCTTGCCGACCTGCCGGCGATCTGCGATCTGGCAGACCGGTACGACGCCCTGGTGATGGTCGACGACAGCCATGCCGTCGGCTTCGTCGGCGCGACCGGGCGCGGCACGCCGGAGCATTGCGGGGTCGCGGGGCGCGTGGACATCCTGACCGGGACGCTCGGCAAGGCGCTCGGCGGCGCGGCCGGCGGCTATGTCTCCTCGCGCAAGGAGATCGTCGAATGGCTGCGCCAACGGGCGCGCCCCTACCTGTTCTCCAATACGCTTGCGCCGGTCATCGCCCGGACGAGCCTTGCCGCGCTGGACCTGCTGGCCGGTTCGACCGGGCTGCAGGACCGGCTCCGGCGCAACACGGAGCATTTCCGCACGAGGATGGCCGTGTTGGGCTTCGAGCTCCTGCCCGGCGAACATCCAATCGTCGTCCTCATGCTGCGCGACCCGAAGCTGGCGCAGAGCTTCGCCGACGCGCTTCGCGGGAAGGGCGTGCTGGTGACCGCCTTCTCGTTCCCCGTGGTCCCACGCGGCGAGGACCGGATCCGCATCCAGATGTCGGCCGCGCACGACATCGACACCCTGGACCACGCCATCGCTGCGTTCGCCGAGGTCGGACGCAGCCTTGAGGTGATCGGCCGGGAGGGCGAGCTGAATGTTCTCTCTTGAAGGGCACACCGCTATCGTCACCGGCGGCGCGAGCGGCATCAGGCTCGCGACCGCGAACATGTTGGCCGGACTCGGAGCGAATGTCGTCGTTGCCGACATCGACGAGGAGGCGGGCACCCGCACTGTGGAAGAGTTGAAGGCCCGCGGCGCCGGCGCGCTGTTTGCGGGCACCGACGTCTCGGACGCGGG
Organism: Alphaproteobacteria bacterium; assembly: GCA_022821735.1. GTDB lineage: Bacteria > Pseudomonadota > Alphaproteobacteria > Bin95 > Bin95 > Bin95. Next base: position 3,506 of record JAJECZ010000334.1, read on the forward strand.
CGACGTGAACCGCCTCGTCGCGGCCGCCATCGACCGGTTCGGATCGCTCGAGATCCTGATGCAGTTCGCCGGCATCGGAGTCGAACGCCATGCGCTCGACACCACGCTCGATGAATGGAACCGCATCCTCGCCATCAACCTCA
>JAJECZ010000507.1 GCA_022821735.1 Alphaproteobacteria bacterium
CGACGATGCCGTTGAGGGCGTAGTCGAAGGCCTCGTAGCTGTGCAGCTGCGCGTCCTCGGCGCGGCGTGCGTAATCGTCTCTGACCGGTCGGCTGAGCAGGATCGGCACCTGGGCCTCGTGGGTGCTGCCGTGGGTGCGCAGCCGGAGGCCCTTGAGACCGCTCAGGTCGTGGTCCGCCTCGCGCGACCCGATGACGGTGCGCTCGTCGCCCAGCACCGCCAGGTCTCCTTCGGTGCCGAACGGCAGGTCGAATTCCTCCGAAACCGCCTCGCGGGACAGCACCCGCTCCAGCCCCGGCACGTCGGAGATGGCCTCGACCGCCCGCTCGACCGGAAGCCCGTCGTGGCAATAGACGCGCACGAAGCCGCCGAGCGAGCCGTGATGGCCGACGAAAGCGTCCGTGATGGGGCAGATGACCGTGCACGCCCCCCGGCCGAACTCCCTGTCGAGAATGTCTTCCAGCCACACCACGCAGGGCGTGCCGTCCTCGTTGCTCTTGTCGTTCATGCCGTGGTCGGCGGTGAGCGCCACGGTCGCGCCCAGCTCCTCGAACCGGCCGAAGCGCGCATCCATTTCCGCATAGAAGCGGTCGGCTTGCCCGTGCCCCGGCGCATAGGCGTGCTGGATATAGTCGGTGAGCGAGAGGTAGAGGATATCCGGGCGGCGCTCCTCGAGCAGCTTCAGCCCCGCATCGAGCACGAAGAGGGAAAGGTCCGCCGAATACATGTCCGGCAGCGGCTGGCCGACATAGCCGAGCGCATCCTCGATGCCGTTCTCCTCCATGGTGCAGCGGTCGGCATGCTGCGAGGAGAAGCTGACCGAGCCGTTCGAGAGGTCCATGCCCTTCTGGAGCTGGCGGCGGAGCTTGTCCTTGGCGGTGACGGAGGCGACCCGCAGGCCGGCGCGCGAGAACTCGCTCATCACCGAGTTGACTTGAAGCAATTCGGGGCCGGTCATCACCACCGGCTCGTTCGTCGCGCGGTCCAGGTAGAAATTGCCGGAGATGCCGTGCACCGAGGCCGGGCGGCCGGTGACGATGGACATGTTGTTGGGGCAGGTGAAGCTCGGCATGGTGCCCTCTGCCACCGTGTGGAAGCCGTCCCGCATGTAGCGGGCGATGTTGGGCAGGATCCCCGCCTCGAGGCCGTGCTCGATATAGGCCGGGTCGCCGCCGTCGATGCACACCACGACCAGCGGCCGCGCCGGCCGGCGGTACTCGGTGCCGTTCACTTCCAGTCTGTCTGCTGCCATGTCGCTACTCCATCGCCGCCAGGTATTTCTCGGCTTCGAGCGCCGCCATGCAGCCGAGGCCGGCGGCGGTGACGGCCTGGCGGAAGATCTTGTCCTTGACGTCGCCTGCCGCGAACACGCCCGGCAGGGAGGTAATCGTGCTGTCCGGGCGGGTGATGAGATAGCCCTCTTCGTCCATCTCCAGCAGGCCCCGGAAGATGTCGGTGTTGGGCCGGTGGCCGATGGCGATGAACACGCCGTCCACCGCGCGCTCGGTCACGGCGCCGGTCTTCACATGGCGCAGCTTCGCGCCGGTGACGCCCGCCGGCTCGCCCCCGCCCAGCACCTCGTCCAGCACCGTGTCCCAGACCATCTCGACCTTCTCGTTGCGGAACAGGCGTTCCTGCAGGATCTTCTCCGCCCTCAGGCTGTCGCGCCGGTGGACCACCGAGACCCTGCTGGCATGGTTGGTGAGGTAGAGCGCCTCCTCGACCGCCGTGTTGCCGCCGCCGACCACCAGCACCTCGCGGTCGCGGAAGAAGAAGCCGTCGCAGGTGGCGCAGGCCGAGACGCCGAAGCCCCGGAAGCGCTCCTCGCTCGGCAGGCCCAGCCACTTCGCCTCCGCGCCCGTCGAGATCACGACCGCATCGGCCGTATAGACCGCGCCGCTGTCGCCCCTGCAGACCATCGGCCGGGCCTCGAAGTCGCATTCGACGATCATGTCGAAATAGGTCTCCGTGCCGACATGCCGGGCCTGGGCCTCCATCTGCTCCATCAGCCACGGGCCCTGGATCACGTCGGCGAAGCCCGGATAGTTCTCCACGTCGGTGGTGATGGTGAGCTGCCCGCCCGGCGCCATGCCCTGCACGATGCCGGGCTCCAGCGCGGCGCGGGCAGCGTAGATGGCGGCCGTGTAGCCGGCCGGGCCGGAGCCGAGGATCAGGACCCTGTGGTGGATGGGGTCGGCCATGTCGTCTCACCTCGTAATCGGGGCCGCCGGGCTGGCGCGGCGGGCCCGCTCATGTAGCATGGCCGGAAAAGGGAGGCACGGGGACAGATGAGGACCATCGTGACGGGCGCGGCGCGCGGGATCGGGCGGGCGGTATGCCTGAGGCTCGCCCGCGACGCGAGGCGGAGCAACCGGCCGGCGCATATCGCGGCCGTGGACCGGGCGCATGAGGACGAGCTCGACGCCCTGCTCGCCGAACTTCGCGAGGAAGGCGTCGAGGCCACGCCCTTCATGGGCGATCTCGGCGACCCGGACGAGCCTGCGCGGATCGTGGCCGAAGCCGCCGACGCGATGGGCGGCATCGACGCGCTGGTCTCCAATGCCGGAATCGCCGCGCCAGCCCCGCTGACGAGGCTCGGGCTCGACGAGTGGGACCTCACCATGAACGTCAACACCCGCGCGACCTGGCTGCTCGGCAAGGCGGCGCACGCGCACCTGAAGGAGAGCCGGGGCGCCGTCGCCGTCACGGCCTCCATGTCCGGCATGAACCCCCACAGCTGGATGGGCGCCTATTCGGCGAGCAAGGCCGGCGTCATCATCCTCGCCAAGCAGATGGCGCAGGAATGGGCGGCGGACGGCATCCGGGTCAACTGCGTCTCGC
>JAJECZ010000316.1 GCA_022821735.1 Alphaproteobacteria bacterium
CGCGCGGCGCGCAATGGCGGTATTGTCGGAGACGCCGCCCCACTTGCCGACATCGGGCTGCATGATGTCCAGCCAGCCGAGCGCCCGGTCGATCAGCTTGTGGTCGGCCAGGTTCTCGCCGCCGGCAAGCGGCAGGCGCATAGCGGCCCTGAGCCGTTGCCAGCACTCGTCCGGCATGTCGGCGCGCATCGGCTCTTCCAGCCAGCCGACGCCCGCATCAGCAAGCCAGCCGGCTGCCTCCTCGGCCGTTTCCGGGTCCCATCTCTGGTTCGCGTCCACGAACAGGCGCTCGCCGGCGGCCATGTCGCAGCGGATCGCCTCGACATTGCCCCGGTCGGTCCCCTCCCCGAAACCGACCTTGAGCTTGAAACTGCGGTGGCCCGCCTGCCGCGCCCGCCCGGCGGCCTCCGGCCCGTCGCCCGGATTGAGCCCGCTCGCATAAGCCGGAATGCGGTCCCGCGCGTCCGGGTCGAGCAGGCGGCGCAGGGGCACGCCCCGGCGCCGCGCCGCCAGGTCCCAGAGCGCCTGGTCGGCCGCCGCGACGATTGCCGCGACGGGGCCGTATTCCGCCGACTGGACCGCCAGCACGCGCAACTGCCGCATCATGGCGGCGTATTGCGCCGGGATGTCGTCAACGGTCTTGCCCAGAAGCAGGTCCGGCAGCAGCCGGCCGGCGAGGCGCGCGCGGTACTCGGTCGTGATCGACGGGAAGTTCCCCCAGATATCGCCCCAGCCGACGGCCCCTTCGGCGTCCTCCACCGCGACCATTGCGACGGTGCGCTCGGCGATGGCGCCGAAGGAGACCACGACCGGGTTCGGCATCGGCGCGCGGAAGACATCGATCCGGATGCGCGCGACCCGGATCGCCCCGGCGTTCTCCGCGTTCAACGGAGCTACTCCGCCTCTGTCTTCAGCAGCACGGCCACGAAACGGTCCTCGCCGCTGCGGTTCACCAGCAGCAGGACCGAACGGCGCCCTGCCTCGCGCACGGCCGCGATGCGCTCCTCCAGGTCCTTCGGACCGCCCACGGCAGCCTGGTCCGCCTCGATGATGAGATCGCCGGCTTCGAGGCCCTTCTCTTCGGCATCGCTGCCGGGAGCCACCCCGACAATGACAAGGCCGCCCCGCTCGAGCGCATCCTCGTCAAGTTCGTATTCCTTGCGCAGCTCGTCGTTCGGCCGGGCAACCACAAGCCCCAGTGCCTCGATCGGGTACTCGCTCGTGGCGTTTTCCGCCGATGCGCTCGCCGGATCGTTCTCCTCAAGGCGGCCGACAACGACTTCCAGACGCTCGACCTTGCCCTTCCGCCACACTTCGACCGGCACCGTTGCGCCGACCTCCGCATCGGATACGATGCGCGGCAGGGCGCGCATCTTCTCCACCTGCTTGCCGTCGAAGGACAGCACGATGTCGCCCGCCTGGAGTCCGCCCCTGTCGGCCGGGCTGTCGGGCAGCACGGCGGCGACCAGCGCCCCGCGCGGCTCGCCGAACCCTTCGAACGCAGCAGCGATTTCCTCGGTCACGTTCTGGATGCGCACGCCGAGCCAGCCGCGCCGGGTCTCGCGGAAGCGGCGGAGCTGGTCGATCACCGGCGCGGCAAGCGAGGCCGGCACGGCGAAACCGATGCCCACGCTGCCGCCCGAGGGCGAGGTAATGGCGGTGTTCACGCCGATCACCCTGCCCTCAAGGTTCAGCATCGGGCCGCCGGAATTGCCCTTGTTGATCGCGGCGTCGGTCTGGATGAAATCGTCATAGGGGCCGGCGCGGATATCCCGCTTGCGGGCCGAGACGATGCCCGCGGTCACCGTGCTGGCGAAGCCGAACGGGTTGCCGATGGCAATGACCCAGTCGCCCACCCGCGTCTCGTCCGAATCCCCGAATTCGAGGAAGGGCAGCGGCTCGTCGGATTCGACCCGGAGCACCGCCAGGTCGGTCTTCGGGTCGCGCCCCACGACCTCCGCCTTCAGTTCCCTGTCGTCCTGGAGACGGACCAGGATCTCGTCCGCCTTGTCGATCACATGGTGGTTGGTGACGATGATGCCGGATGGATCGACGATGAAGCCGGAGCCGAGCGATGTCGCCCGGCGCGGCGGCGCGTCCGGGCGCTCGCCCGGTTCCCTGTCGAAGAATTTCCGGAAGAACTCCTCGAACGGCGAGCCCGGAGGGAATTGCGGCAGGTCCGGCGAGCGCTGCCGCTCCACGGTCTGCCGTGTCGAGATGTTGACGACCGCCGGCAGCGCCTTCTCGGCGAGCTCCGCGAAGCTGTCGGGCGTGCCGTGCGCGCGAAGCGGCGGGGCTGCGGCCGTCATGGCCGCAAACAGGATCAGGGCTATGGCGAGACGCATGGCGATGGACCGTTGTCCTCCGGTTATCGGGCTGTCGGCCGCGGTTCAGGCGGCGTTTTCCCGCGCATGGGCGTAATTCGCGCCGGTGAACCAGAGCATGTAGTCCATATAGGTGGTCGGCGGGAATTTTGGAGGATCGTCCGGGCCGCAGCAGGTCGGAAGGCAGACCATCTCATAGTCGATATTGCAGTCGAAGAAGAACGGGATGGCGTACCGCTCCCGCCCCGACCGGTTGCGCACCCGGTGCGGTGTCGAGAGGAAGCGGCCGTTGGTCCAGCGGTGGCCCATGTCGCCGATATTGACGATGAAACAGTCCGGCTCCGAAGGCGCCTCGACCCACTCGCCCGATGGCAGCCGGATCGAAAGGCCCGGCACATCCGTGGTCGCGAGCAGGGTCATGAACGAGCTGTCGGTGTGCGGCGCCAGGCTGAACTCGTCGTCTTCGAAGTGCTCGGGCGGGTCGTAATACGTCAGCCTGAGCGTGAATTGCGGGTCCGCGAACGCCTCGTCGAAGAAGTCCGGCGCAAGGTCGAGCGCGCGGGCATAGAGCGGCAGCAGGCTCGTCGCCACCGTCTCCAGGGCCTCGGCATAGGCGAGCGCCGTGGTGCGGAACCCCGGCAGCACCGCCTCGTCCGGCCAGCGGTTCAGCGGACGGAAGCGCTTGCCCGCCAGCACGTCCGGATGGTCCGGGGCCAGGTCGCGCTTCATGAAGAACGCCTCGTTCCGGTTCGGCCGATCGCCGAGATAGATGCCCGAGGCCCGGGACACGCTCCCCCTGTAGGGCATGTAGCCGACATTGTCGGCGCCCGCCCGGAGCGCCATCTTGGCTTCCAGCGGCTGCGCGTGGAAACGGCGCGCCTGCTCGAACGCGGAGTCGATGAGCGCACGCGGCACCCCGTGGCCCCGCAAATAGTAGAAGCCAACATTGCGGCAGGCATGGGAAAGCTCCGCCGCGGCCTGTTCCGGCCCATCCGGCTCGCCCCGGAGAACCGGGCCGATATCGACAATCGGAATAGGTGTCGCACCCATCTTCGCCTATGCTCCCTGTCAGCCGGGGGATCGGGTGCTATCTTCCTCCTACCCGAGCCCGAAGGCAAGAAAGCGAGGCAGCGCCATGCCGACAGAGTCGCCGATCTGGCCCGCGCCGCTGGACCATCTGCGCCTCGACAGCGACGATCCGGACCGGCTTGCGGGTTTCTATGCAGAGCTTCTCGGCTTCGACAGTTTCGAACTGGCGGACGGCAGCCGGCTGCTGCAGGGGCCCGGACGGCGCCTGGTGATCGGCCGGGGCGAACCCGGCGCCCGGCCCTATCACGGCTTCCGGCTAAGCGACCGCGCGCAACTCGACGCCGTCCGCGCCTTCGTCGCGGCGCAGGGAATCAACATGGAGCCCTCGCCGTCGGTAGTGTTCGACGCCGACGCGGTGGCCGTGCGCGACCCGGACGGCTGGCTCTCGGTGTTCGGCCTGCCGCGAGCCAACCTTCCGGCGATCCGCACGGTTAACGGCGTGCCGGGCCGCAGTTTCACCGCCCGCCTGCAGCATGTCGTGGTGGCAAGCCGGAATCTCGACGGCATGATGCGCTGGTACGAGGAGGTGCTGGGCTTCGCGCCCTCGGACTATGTGCTGGCGGACATGGATGACCCCGAGTCGCGGCGCGTCGCCTTCTACCGCTCCGACGAGGAGCACCACAGCTTCGCCGTCTTCGCCGCCTCGGAGACCAAGGCCGATCACCACGCCTACGAGACGGGCGGGTGGACCGACATACGCGACTGGGCCGACCATTTTGCCAACAGGGGCGAGAAGATCTGGTGGGGCCCCGGTCGCCACGGCCCCGGCAACAACCTGTTCTTCATGATCCAGGACCCGCACGGCGACCCGGTCGAGCTGTCGGCGGAGATCGAGCGCATGCCGCGCGAGACGGCGCCCCGCCTCTGGCCGGCGGAAGAGCGCACGCTGAACCTCTGGGGCCCGGGCTGGATACGCGACTAGCGGTAGGCGAACCGGGCCGTCGCGCGCTCGATCTCGACCTCGCGCTCGGTCTGCCGCGCCGCCGCCGCTGCGCTCACGGCTTCGACGATGGACGGCCCGGCCCGTTCCGGGCTGCCGGCGTCGAAGGGCGGGTGCGGGTCGTATTCCATGCCGAGCTGGATCCGCTTCGCGGCTTCCGCGCCCAGCAGTTCTCCCGCCACGGTCAGGGCGAAATCGATGCCGGCGGTGACGCCGCCGCCGGTGATGACATTGCCGTCCACCACGACGCGCTCGGCCACCGGCTCGCAGCCGAAGGCGGCCAGCATCGGCAGCGACATCCAGTGCGTCGTGGCCCGCTTGCCGCGGAGCAGCCCCGCCGCGCCCAGCACCAGCGAGCCCGTGCACACGGAGGTGACGTAGCGCGCGCCCGGGGTCTGGCGGCGCAGGAAATCCAGCACCTCATCGTCGTTGAGCAGCGGGTTCATGCCCGCGCCGCCCGGCACGCAGAGGAGGTCGAGTTGCGGGCAGTCGGCAAAGGTCGTGCTCGGCAGCAGCCGCATGCCGCCGGCGGCCGTCACCGGCTCGAGGCTCTTCCAGAGAAGATGGACCTCGGAATCCGGGAACTTCGTGAAGACCTCGTAGGGGCCCGTCATGTCGAGCTGGGTGAGGTTGGGAAACAGGAGAAGGCCGGTCTGGAATGGCATGACGGTTTCGGGTCCATCGGTTGTCAGTATCGCTCGCAGGCGATATGGAGCGCCCTGCAGCCGCTTCAAGCGGATGCAAGCGAAGCCCGGCGAACGAGACAGCACCCAGGGAGGTTATCCGCCGATGACCGGTTTCCCGGAACCGCTCCTTGAGGGCTACCGCCGCTTCAGGAACGACCGGTATGCGCAGGAGCAGGACCGCTACCGACTGCTCGCCGAGCAGGGGCAGGCGCCGGAGGTCATGGTCATCGCCTGCTGCGATTCCCGCTCTGCGCCGGAGACGATCTTCAATGCCGCGCCGGGCGAGATGTTCGTCGTCCGCAATGTCGCCAACCTCGTGCCGCCCTGCGAGCCGGACGATATCTGCCGCTCGACTTCCGCCGCGCTCGAATTCGCCGTGCTGGGCCTGGAGGTCCGGCATATCGTCGTACTCGGCCACGCGCATTGCGGCGGCATCCGGGCCGCGCTCCGCCCGGCGGCGGAACCGCTCTCGCCGGACGATTTCGTCGGCAGGTGGATGAACCGGCTCGGCCCCGCCGCAGAAACGGTAGCGGGCAGCCCGGAACTGACCGAAGGGGAACGGCAGGCCGCGCTCGAACGGGCCTCGATCCGCCGGTCGATCGCGAATCTCCGGACCTTCCCCTTCGTGTCGAGCCTGGAGGACCGCAAGCGCCTCAGCCTGCACGGCGCCTGGTTCGACATCGCCGCAGGGGACCTCTGGACGATGGACCCGGAGACCGGAGACTTCTCGAAGGCGGGGTAGGCGCCTAAGCCCCCGCGTGGGCGCCCACGCCTGCGTCTATCGCCCGCTCCGCGTGCAGCCGGTCCTGCACGACCGCGTCGCGGACGGCGCGCTGCAATTTCTCGAAGGCACGCACCTCGATCTGGCGGATGCGCTCGCGGCTCACGCCGAATTCCTGGCTGAGGTCCTCCAGCGTTGCCGGGTCCTCGCGCAGGCGGCGTTCGTGCAGGATGCGCCGCTCGCGCTCGTTGAGCACGTCCATCGCCCCGGCAAGCAACCGGCGGCGGCGCTCCAGCTCCTCGCGTTCGCCGTAGATCGTCTCGTGGCTCTCGCTCTCGTCGGCCAGCCAGTCCTGCCATTCGCCCTCGCCCTCGACGCGCATCGGCGCGTTCAGGGAGCGGTCCGGGGCAGCAAGGCGGCGGTTCATCTGCACGACCTCGTCCTCGGAGACCCTGAGCTCGTCGGCGATCTTCGTGACATGCTCGGGCGACAGGTCGCCGTCCTCGATAGCCTGGATCTTGTGTTTCATACGGCGCAGGTTGAAGAACAGCTTCTTCTGCGCCGCCGTCGTACCCATCTTCACCAGAGACCAGGAGTGCAGGATGTATTCCTGGATCGACGCGCGGATCCACCACATCGCATAGGTCGCCAGACGGAAGCCCTTCTCGGGATCGAAGCGCTTGACCGCCTGCATCATGCCGACATTTCCTTCGGAGATGAGTTCGTTCACCGGTAGCCCGTAGCCGCGATAGCCCATGGCGATGCGGGCGACCAGGCGCAGATGGCTGGTCACCAGGCGGTGCGCCGCATCCACGTCCTGATGCTCGACCCAGCGCTTCGCCAGCATGTATTCCTCTTCCTGCTCCAGCATCGGGAACTGGCGGATTTCATGCAGGTAACGGGCGAGGTTGCTCTCACTTCCAAGCGCCGGGATATTGCGGCCGGCAACGATATTTTCGGCCATGGTATGGACCCTCTCTAGTCCCTTAAAACATAGAGATAACGGCTAGAAATTCAAGTCTTCCAACATTACCGAGAGTTCATGGAAGTCCGTCGGCGGCGGGCTCTCGAACTGCATGTCCTCGCCGGTTGCGGGATGGCGGAAACCGAGCCGTGCGGCGTGTAGCGCCTGGCGCGGAAAGGCGGGCATTCCGCGCCGCCGCCCGCCATAGAGCGGGTCCCCGATCACCCCGTGGCCGATATGGGCCAGATGGACCCGCACCTGATGCGTCCGCCCGGTCTCCAGCCTGCAGGCGACGCTGGACGCGCGCGTGCCGAACGCGGCCTCCACCCGGTAATGCGTGACGGCCGGGCGCCCGCGCTCGACGACCGCCATGCGCTTGCGATGGCGCGGGTCGCGGCCGATGGGCGCCTCGATCCGCCCGGCGGCCGGCGACGGCAGGCCCTGCACCAGCGCCAGGTAGCCGCGGTCGATGTCATGCGTCTCGAACAGCGCGCGAAGCCCCGCATGGGCCGTTTCCGTCTTTGCGGCCACGATCAGCCCCGACGTGTCCTTGTCGAGCCGGTGGACGATGCCCGGCCGGGCGACGCCGCCAACTCCCGTCAGGCCCGGGCCGCAATGGTGGAGCAGCGCATTCACCAGCGTGCCGCCGGCGTGGCCCGGAGCGGGATGCACCACCATGCCCGCCGGCTTGTCCACGACGATCAGATGCGCGTCCTCGTGCACCACCGTCAACGGGATCGCCTCCGGCTCGGGTCCGGCGGCGCGCACTGGCGGCACGCTGACCCGGTAAGTCTGTCCGGCGACCGCCTTGCGCGCCTCCGGCACCACCCGGCCCTCGGCGATCAATGCCTGGATGCGGGAGCGCGAGAGCGCCGGAATCGCGCGGGCCAGCATCCGGTCCAGCCGCTCGCCGTCCGCCTCGGGCGGCGCGACGGCCTCGAAGACCGTACCTTCCCGGTCCGCTGTCACGGAACCGTCTCCATACCGATGACTCTCGCGCACAACTATGGCAAATCCGCGGCCGAGGCGAGCGGCGGGAAACAGCGAATGGGTCTGAAAGCCCTGGTCATAGGCATGGGCGTGGCGATCGTCATCGGGGTTGCGGTCGTGCTGGTCACTATCGTCAACCGGTCTCTGGCGCCGCCTGCCGGCGTCGGCGAGGCGCTCTGGCAGTTGCCCCGGGGGGCCGAGGTCAGGGACTGGCGTGTGGCCGGCGACGACCTCGTCGTCCGGCTGGAGCAGGACGGCGTCGTGCTGTTCTGGACCTTCGACCGGCGCTCTGGTCAGCGGCTCGGCGAGGTACGGCTGGAGTCCGGGTCGAAGCCGTAGTCGCGCGCGGCCGCTTCCGGGCTGACCAGTCCGCGCCGCACGTCCTTCTCGATAGCCGCGGGATCGCGCGCCGCGGGGTCTCCCAGCCCGCCGCCACCCGGCATCTCCACCACCAGCCTCTCGCCTTCCGGAACGACCTGGAAGCCCTTGTTGCGGAGCTTCCTGCCGGAACCGAGGCTGAGGCGTCCGAGCGCGCCCGGACCGCCGCCGCCCCGGCCGCGCGCCGCATGCACGGTGCGCTCGAACGTGGCGTAGATGCCGAAAGGCGCGCCTTCCCGGTTCTCGACCTCGATGGTCTGGCCGAGGCCGCCGCGCGTCCGCCCGGCACCGCCGCTGTCGGGGCGCAGTTCCTTCTTCCAGAACACCAGCGGCGTGATCGCCTCGGTCGCCTCGACGGGCACGTTGCGCACCCCGGAGGGAAACGGCGTGGCCGAGAGCCCGTCGAGGCCCGGCCGGGCGCCCGCGCCGCCCGAGTGGAAACTCATGATCTGGAACGGCGTGGACTGCGAGCCCGCGCGCGCCGTGATCCCCTGCCCGGCGCCGAGCCGCAGCGTCCAGAGCGCCGAGCAGCCTTCCGCCGGCACCCGGTCCGGAATTGCCTGGTACAGGCAGCCGAACGCCACGTCCGGCAGCATGTGGCCGATATTGGAGCGCGCGTAGACGGCGCAGGGGTGCGGCGGATTGAGGATGCTGCCCTCCGGCGCCGTCACCCGGATGGCGTCGAGCGCGCCCGCATTGTTCGGCAGCTCCGGCGCAACGATGCATTTCACGCCGAAGCTCGTATAGGCAATGGTGTAGCAGAGCGGGCAGTTGATACCGAAATCGGAGAGGCCGGAGGTGCCGTCGAAATCGACGTCGATGGCCCCGTCGGCGACCGTCAGCCGGGCCACCAGTTCGATCTCGCGGTCGAAGCCGTCGATGGTCATGGAGTGGGACCAGCTTCCCTGCGGCAGGGCGCCGATCGCATCGGCCATAGCCCTGCGGCTGCTGCCGACGATGAAGTCGGCAAGCGTCGCGAGGTCCTCCAGGCCGTATTCGTCCATCATCGCCAGCAGGCGCTCGCTGCCGGTGTCGTTGCAGGCGGCGAGCGCGTAGAGGTCGCCGATCACCATGCGCGGCTCGCGCACATTGGCCCGCACCATCTCCAGAAACCATTCGTTGACCCGCCCCGCCTCGGCGAACGGCATGAGCGGCACGAACAGGCCCTCCTGATAGACCTGCCGGGCATCGGGTCCCTGGCCGAGGCCGCCGACATCGACCACATGGCTGGTGGAGGCGAACAGCGCCACGATGCGCCCGTCGCGGAAGGTCGGCGACACGACCGTGAAGTCGTTCAGGTGGCCCGTGCCTTTCCAGGGATCGTTGGTGATGAAAACATCGCCCTCGCGCATGGTCTCCGGGGGAAATTTCTCGACGAAATGGCCGACCGAGAGCGCCATCGAGTTGACATGGCCGGGCGTGCCGGTCACCGCCTGGGCAAGCATCCGCCCGGTGAGGTCGAAGACGCCCGCCGATATGTCGCCGGCCTCGCGCGCCGAGGTCGAAAACGCCGTCCGCACCAGCGTCTGCGCCTGCTCCTCCACCACCGAAAGCAGCCGGTTCCACATCACCTGATGGCGCACGGCATCGAATGTAGCGGTCATGCTGTCCCCCTCCGCGTCAGCACCAGGGCGCCGGAGGCGGCGACCGTGAGGTCGAAGCCCTCGGGCGCGACGGTGGCGGTCTCATCCTCTACAACGACCGCCGGGCCTGCAAGCCGGACACCCGGCGCGAGCTCCGCGCGCGCATGCACCGCCGCCTCCATCGGCCCGCCCGACTCCGTATCGTAAAGCGTCCGCCGGCCGGCAGGCGCGCCGGCCGCCCTCGGCGGCGCCAGCGACAGGCGCGGCGGCAGCCGGTCGGCGGCGGCGAGCGCCAGGCTCCAGGACATCGCCTCCACTTCCAGCGCCGGAATCGTGCGGCCGTAGAGGCGCCTGTAGGCCTCGTCGAAGCGCTCGCGATAGTCCTCCGCGTCGGCGCTTTCCGGGAGCTCGACCGCAATTTCGTGCCCCTGCCCGCGGTAGCGCATGTATCCGGTCCGGGTCTCCTCCAGCACGGCATCGGGCGCGCCCAGCCGCACCACGGCCTCCGCCTCGGAGCGCATCTCGTCGAACAGCGCGTCGACTGCCGCCGGAGCGAAATTGTCGAGCGCGACGAAGCGCGAGCGCACCACTTCATAGGCGATGGGCGCCGACAGGAAGCCGATTGCCGAGCCCACCCCGGCTCCCGGCGGCACGACCACCGTGTCGATGCCGAGCTTGGTCGCGAGGCGCGCGGCATGGAGCGGGGCCGCGCCGCCGAAGGCGATGAGCGCCCGCCCTGCGAGCGGTTTGCCGCTCTCGATCGCATGGACGCGCGCGGCATTGGCCATGGTCTCATCGACGATCTCGCTGACCCCGGCCGCCGCGACCTCGCCCGTCATGCCCAGCGGTCCTCCGACATCGCGCTCGACGGCCTCGCGCGCGGCATCGGCGTCCAGCGCCATCGTGCCGCCGGCAAACCGGGCGGGGTCGATGCGCCCGAGCATCAGGTCGGCATCCGTTACCGTAGGCGAGCCGCCGCCCCGGCCGTAGCTGGCGGGTCCGGGATCGGCGCCGGCGCTGTCTGGCCCGACGGCGATCCGGCGCAACGCATCGACGCGCGCGATGGAGCCGCCGCCTGCGCCGATCTCCACCATCTCGATGGCCGGGATGCGCAGCGGCAGACCGCTTCCCTTCAGGAACCGGTATTGCCGCGCCACTTCGAAATTGCGCGACAATTGCGGACGGTAATCGTCGATCAGGCAGATCTTCGCCGTGGTGCCGCCCATATCGAAGGAAAGCGCCGTGTCGAGGCCGTGCTCGGCCGCGACATTACGGGCGAGCACGGCCCCGCCGGCCGGACCCGACTCGACGAGCCGGATCGGGAAACGGCGCGCCGTCCCGACGGTCGTCACCGCACCGCTCGACATCGTCAGAAGCAGCGGGCAGCCAAGCCCGCGGTCCCTCAGCGCGGCCTCCAGCCGGCCGACATAGCCCGCGATCAGCGGGCGCACATAGGCATTGGCGACCGTGGTGGACAGGCGGTCATATTCCCGGATCTCGGGCGACACCTCCGAGGAAAGGCAGATGGTGGCGTCCGGCAGCTCCCGGCGCAGGATCGCGGCCGCGCGGCGCTCATGCGAGTCATCGACATAGGAATGCAGGAAACCGACGGCGACCGCCTCGACCCCTTCCTCGCGGAAGAACGCGGCATGGGCGGCGACCGCCGCCTCGTCGAGCGGCATCAGCATCGAGCCGTCGGCGGCCAGCCGCTCCGGCACGCCGAGGCGGAACTCGCGCGGCACCAGCGGCTCCGGGCGCTCCATGTAGAGATCGTATTGCTCGAAGCGGTGCTCGTAGGCCATCTCGATGGAGTCGCGGAACCCTTCGGTGGTCAGCAGCGCGGTCCTGGCCCCCTTGCGCTCGATCAGAGCGTTGGTGGCGAGCGTGGTGCCGTGAATGACGAGATCGACCGCTTGCGCCGCGACGCCGGCGCGCTCCAGCGCCGCCCCGATACCGTCCATGACGCCGGTTTCGGGCGTATCGGGCGTCGTCGGCACCTTGGCGGAGGTCCGCCCGCCGGCATGGTCGATAACGACATCGGTAAAGGTCCCGCCGACATCGACGCCGATGCGGCAGGCAACATGATCGCTAGGCATCGCAATCCATTCTCGCAGCGTCCCGAATCCCGTCCTCGTGACCGAGGCCGAGTATCCAAGCCTCTTCCTTTTCGATCAGATGGCGTTCGTCCGGCGAGAGGCCGGCCGCGCCCGCAAACAGTGGGGCAAGGCCGCCCCGCCTGTCCAGCCGCGCAAATGCCGCTGCGTTGACCCGAACCTGGGCGCGGTCGAGGATTTCCCCGTCCTCCCGGCATTCGCCGACCTCTTGCCTGAGAAGCGAGGGGTAGATTTCCGCGAGGACGAGCGGCGTCTCGCGGGTATCCGGCGCTCGCAGCCCGGTATCGAAGGGCCAGACCGCGCCGCGGCCGGCGATGCGCGGGTCCGTGAGCAGCCGTTTCAACGCCGGCAGCCCCACAAGCACCTGCGAGCCGACGGAGCCCGCATAAGCCGATTGCCAGACGGTCTTCGCTTCCGATGCCCGGAGGTCGGCGATACGGCGTTCCGGCGGGTGCCCCTCCCGGCAGGTGAGGTCCTTCTGCCGTGTCGGGATTCCCGGATATCCCCATCCTGCCGGGCGGCCCCAGAACGGCCCGAGACCCGGCCAGCACCGGTTCATTTCCTGGGCTACCGCAAAGCGGTTGTTGGCATTGCCATCGGAGTCCTCGATCCGCTCCGCCAGCCAGTTCCACAGCGTGGTGGCGGAAGCACGGCCCGTCAGGCGCGCCGCAACGCCCGCCGGATAACCGAACGGGAAATCGAAGCCCGCCAGCACGCGGCGTTCGGCATCCAGTTCCCCGGCGATGAAGGCGGTCAAGTTCTCGACCGCGTCATGGCGGGTCCGCTCATATCGTGGCTCCAACGCACGGCCTTCCCGGACCGCCGCCCACCAGATGGAATCGCGGCTCGGCCGGGCGGGACTCGGCTTTGAGCGCGCCGACCAGTCGACGACGATGTGGGTCTCGAAGAGCGGCATCTTTGCCTACGATGGCTCTACCGGCCGACCGCAAGCGGTCGGTTTTCGCCAGAAGCTCAAGCTAAACCAACTCAACCGCAGTCCTTACTCCCGGCACTCCGGCCAGTCTTCGATCTCTTGTGACGAACACCGTCGACAGCGCTTCCGCCAAAGCGAGGTAAATCGCGTCATAAGCCGTGACATTCGCTCGAAGCTCCCACACCCGGTCCAGAAGCGGCTCATGCGGGTATCGTTCGACGTCGAAATTCCGCCAACGGCGAAGCGCCATCTCTCCCGACCGGGGGGCCAACATTCCTCGCAGCACGAACCGACGCAGTGCCTGGGTAATCTCCAAGTCTATGAGATACGGAACATGTATGACCTGCATCTCATCCAGCAGCCGCGCATTGAGCCGCTTGCCCGAAGCGGTGTTGAGCAGCACTTCGACAGCGCCGGACGCGTCCAGAACCATCAGCGCCGGTCCCGTTCCTCCCGGATGATTTCGGCAGGCGACGGATCCAGCACCATTTCCGGCTGCGAGCGAATCGCCTCAAGCAGTTCGCGTCGGGTCGGGCGCTCAAGCGCCCGCTCGATTTCCCGCAGGACATATCGGGACATCGAGACCCCCTCCATGGCCGCTCGGGCTTTGAGCCGCTTGTGAAGCAAGGGCGGGACATTCCGAATCTGAATCATCATGCTCATGCAATTAGTATGAAAACATGATGATTTCATGTCAAGTTACGATCTTGAGGGAACCGGCCCTAACGGCGGTCGGGGTGATAGACGCGGATGGGGCGGTATTGCCTGTAGAAGGGTTTCTGGTCGCGCCAGAGAACGCCCGTGGCCGCGCCGCCGTCCACGGTGATCGCCTGGCCGGTGACGAAGCTCGACCGGTCGCTCGCGAGAAACAGCACGGTCTCGGCGATGTCGCGCGGCCGTCCGACGCGCGGGATCGGCTGCTGCAGGGCGTAGTCGTCCAGCCGTTCCTCGATCAGGCTGTCTGGCTTGCCGACGGTGTTGGCCGAAAGCGGCGTCGCGATATAGCCGGGGCAGACGCAATTCACCCGGATCGAGTGCTCGCCGAGCTCCATCGCAGAGACTTTTGAAAGATGCACCACGGCCGCCTTGGCCGCGGAATAGACCTGCGGCCCGCGCCCGGCCGTGATGCCGGCGATGCTGCCGGTGTTGACGATGCTGCCCGAGCGCTGCGCCTTCATCGCCGGGATGGCGTGCTTCATGCCGAGGAACACGCCGCGCACCAGCACATCGAAGGAAAGGTCGAACTCCTCCGCCGGAATCGCCTCGAGCGGCCCGAGTGCGCCGCCGAAGCCCGCATTGTTGAACATGCAGTCGAGCCGCCCCCAGCGGTCGAGCGCCAGATCGACGGCCGCCTTCACCTCCGCCTCCTCGCGGACCTCGCAGGGGGCGAAGAGCGCCGCCCCGCCGAGCTCCTCCGCCAGCGCCTCGCCCCGCTCGCGCTGCATGTCGGCGATCACGACCCGCGCGCCCTCGGCGGCGAACAGCCGTGCCGTCGCCTCACCGATGCCGCTTGCGCCTCCCGTGATGACGGCGGTCTTCCCTTCCAGCTCGGCCATGGCTCAACTCCCCCGGTTCTACGGCCCGCCCATTGTCACGCATATCGCCCCGGATGTCCGCCTTGCTGCAACCGCCTGCTACAATGCGTGCGAGTCCCCGAAACGAGACGCCCGATCCCATGTCCGAGCTTACGATTACGACCCGCGCCGGCGAGACCTTCGGCGCCTATGCGGCCTTTCCCGAGGGCGGCGGCCCCGCGCCCGGCCTCCTGCTGCTGAACGAGGTGTTCGGCGTCAACCGCTTCATGCGCGCGATTGCCGACTACTGGGCCGGCAGGGGCTTCCTCGCCGTCTGCCCGAAGCTCTACTGGCGCATCGACCCGGAATTCGAACTCGACCCGGAGACCCCCGGCCACCGAGACCGGGCGCTTGCGACGCGCTCGCAGTTCGATGTCGATCTCGCGGTCTCGGACACGGCGGCGGCCGTCGCGCGGCTCCGGGACATGCCGGAATGCAGCGGCAAGGTCGCGACGCAAGGCTACTGCCTGGGCGGGCTGCTCGCCTTCCTGCATGCCGCGCGCGGCGAGGCGGATTGCGATATCTCCTATTACGGCGTCGGCATCGAGGACTATCTGGACGAGGCGGCGCGGATAACGCGGCCCGTGATGCTGCATATCGGCGAGGCGGACCCCTGGACTCCTGTCCCTGTCCGCGACGCGACGGCGGCGGCGCTGGCCGGCCACGCGGCTGCCGAAATCTACACCTATCCCGACACGGACCATGCCTTCGCGCGTGAAGGCGCGGTGACTGAAGTGACTGCCATGAAGGAGCTCGCCAACGGGCGCTCCGAGGCGATGCTGGGTCGGGTGCTGCGCTGATGCGCGCGGTCCTCTGCCGGTCCTTCGACGGGATCGACGCCTTCACCGTCGAAGACATCGAACTGGAGGCGCCGGGCCCCGGCGAGGTGCGGGTGCGGGCGGCAGCCGTCGGCGTGAATTTCGCCGACTCTCTGGTGGCTGCCGGCCAGTACCAGACGCGCCCGGACTTCCCCTTCAGTCCGGGTTTCGAGTGCGCCGGCCATATCGATGCGCTCGGGCCGGACGTCAAAGGCTTCGAGATCGGCGAGCGCGTGATGGCGGTGATGGATTACGGCGCGTACCGCGAACAGGTGTGCGTTCCGGCCGTGCATGTTTACCGCCTGCCGGAGAGCATGGACTTCGTCACGGCCGCGGGCTTTCCCGTGACTTACGGCACGAGCCATATCGGCCTCGATCATCGGGGCAGCCTGAAGGCCGGCGAAACGCTGCTGGTACACGGCGCCGCCGGCGGCGTCGGGCTCACCGCGGTCGAGATCGGCAAGGCGATGGGCGCGACCGTCATCGCCACCGCGGGCGGGCCGGAGAAGCTGGCCGTCGCCCTCGAACACGGCGCGGACCACGGCATCGACTACAGGAGCGAGGATATCCGGGCGCGCGTCAGGGAAATCACGGAGGGGCGCGGCGCGGACGTGATCTACGATCCCGTGGGCGGCGATGTCTTCGACGCCTCCATGCGCTCGATCGCCTGGGGCGGTAGGCTTCTGGTGGTCGGCTTCGCGGCCGGGCGCATACCGCAGGCGCCGGCCAATCTGCTGCTGGTCAAGAATGCCGCCGCCATCGGCGTCTATTGGAGCTCCCACCGCGAACGCGAGCCGGAACGGCTGCAACGGAGCTTCGCGGACCTCTTCGAGCTCTACGAGGCGGGCGCGCTCAAGCCGCGCATCGCTGAGACCTGGCCTCTCGAACGGGCGGCCGACGCGCTCCGCCGCCTCCTCTCCCGCAAGGTCGCCGGCAAGATCGTGCTCACGACAGCAGACACCTCGGCCTGACTGGCGCGCCATGCCGGTCCCGGCAAGTTTGAACCGGAACCGCAGGCATAGTAGGATAAAGGCGTCTGCAAGCGTGGTGCAGAGGTCGGCCTGTGACAGCTGAAACGACCGAAATTTCGGCGATGAGCTTCGAGGACGCCATGGCGGAACTCGAGCAGATCGTCCAGCGGCTGGAGCAGGGCCGCACGCCGCTGGAAGACGCCATCGCCGCCTATGAGCGCGGCGCCGCGCTCAAGCGCCACTGCGAGGACAAGCTGCGTCTGGCGCAGGAGAAAGTCGAGAAGATCGCGCTGGACCGCGCCGGCGTTCCCGCCGCAGAGCCGCTCGATCTGGAAGCCGGCGGGTGACGGGCTTCCCCGACCGTCTCGGACGGGTCCGCGCCAAGGTTGACCGGATTCTGGCCGGCTTGCTGCCCGAGACGGGGCGTGCGGAGAGGCGGCTGTTCGACGCCATGCGCTATGCCGCGCTCGGCCCGGGCAAGCGGCTCCGGCCGTTCCTGGTCGTCGCATCCGCCGACCTGTTCGGCGTGGAGGAACGGTTCTCGCTGCGCTGCGGCGCGGCCGTCGAACTGGTGCATTGCTATTCGCTGGTCCATGACGACCTGCCGGCGATGGACGATGACGACCTCCGGCGCGGCCGGGCGACCGTTCATGCCGCATGGGACGAAGCGACCGCGATCCTGGCGGGCGACGCCCTGCTGACGCTTGCTTTCGAGGTGCTGGCCGACGCCGAGACGCATCCGAGCGCGGCCGTCCGCCTGCAGCTGGTCGCCGGACTGGCGCGCGCGGCCGGAGCCGAGGGCATGTGCGGTGGCCAGATGCTCGACATGCTCGCGGAGCGCACCGAGTTCGAGTATGGCGAGATCGCCCGTCTGGAGCGCATGAAGACCGGCGCGCTGATCGCCTTCTGCTGCAGGGCCGGCGCGCTTCTGGGCGGAGCGCCGCGAGATGCCGAGCGTGCGCTCACCGCCTATGCCCAAGACCTCGGTTTCGCCTTCCAGATCGCTGACGACCTGATCGACGCCGACGGCTCGGAAGAGGAAGCCGGGAAGCGGCTGCGCAAGGACGCGGCGCAAGGCAAGGCGACGGTCGTTTCGCTTCTGGGCATCGAGTCGGCGCGGGCGCGGGCGGCCATGCTGAGCGAGCAGGCGGCCGCGCATCTCGATTGTTTCGGAACCCGGGCCGATCCCTTGCGGGACGCTGCCCGGTTTGCCGTCCAACGCAGTAGTTGAGAGGTGTCCGATGTACCTGTCGAACCGAACGACGCCCCTACTGGACCGCATCGACTCTCCTGCGGACCTCCGTGAACTGTCCGACAACGAGTTGAAGCAACTCGCGGCCGAGTTGCGCTTCGAGACGGTCGATACGGTCTCTCAGACCGGCGGCCACCTGGGGGCCAGCCTGGGCGTGATCGAGCTCACCGTGGCGCTGCATGCGGTGTTCGAAACCCCTCACGACCGGCTGATCTGGGATGTCAGCCACCAGGCCTATCCGCACAAGATCCTGACCGGGCGCCGGTCCGGGATGCGCACGCTGCGCCAGGGCGGCGGCCTCTCGGGCTTCACCCGCCGCGTCGAGAGCCCCTACGACCCCTTCGGCGCCGCGCACAGCTCGACCTCGATCTCGGCGGCGCTCGGCATGGCGGCCGGGGCCCAGCTTCGCGGCCAGAGCCGGCGGTGCATCGCCGTGATCGGAGACGGCGCCATGACGGCCGGCATGGCCTATGAGGCGATGAACAATGCCGGCGCCATGGAGCTGCCGCTTGTCGTCGTCCTGAACGACAACGACATGTCGATCGCGCCCAATGTCGGGGCGATGAGCAACTATCTCGCGCGGCTGATCTCCTCGCGCTCCTACCGTTCGCTCAGGCAGGTGGCGAAGGAAGTGGCGCGCCGCTTCCCGAAGCCGTTCGAGATCGCCGCGCTCAGGGCGGAGGAATATGCGCGCGGCCTCGTCACCGGCGGCACGCTGTTCGAGGAGATGGGCTTCTACTATGTCGGCCCGATAGACGGCCACAATCTCGACCACCTGCTGCCCATCCTGCGCAATGTCCGCGACACGGACGGCCGCGGGCCGGTGCTGATCCATGCGGTCACGCAGAAGGGCAAGGGCTACGAGCCGGCGGAGGTTTCAGGCGACAAGTATCACGGCGTTTCCAAGTTCGACCTCGACACCGGCGTCCAGGCCAAGTCGAAGCCCGGCGCACCCTCCTACACCTCGGTTTTCGCGAAAAGCCTGATCGCCGAGGCCGAGCGCGACCCGACGGTCTGCGCCATTACCGCGGCCATGCCCTCCGGCACGGGCGTGGATGCCTTCGGCGCGCGCTTCCCGGACCGCGCTTTCGATGTCGGCATCGCCGAACAGCATGCGGTGACCTTCGCCGCCGGGCTGGCCTGCGAGGGCATGAAGCCGTTCGCCGCGATCTATTCCACCTTCCTCCAGCGCGGCTACGACCAGGTCGTCCACGACGTCGCGATCCAGTCGCTGCCGGTGCGCTTCGCCATCGACCGGGCCGGCTATGTCGGCGCAGACGGCGCGACCCATTGCGGCGCCTTCGACATCGCCTATCTCGGCTGCCTGCCGAATTTCGTGCTGATGGCGGCCGCCGACGAAGCCGACCTCGTGCACATGGTCGCAACGGCCGTGGGCATCGACGGGGGCCCCTCGGCGCTGCGCTATGCGCGCGGCGAGGGCGTCGGGGTGCCCCTGCCGGAACGCGGCGAGGCGCTGGAAATCGGCAGGGGCCGGATCATGCGCGAAGGGTCGAGGGCGGCCATCCTCTCCTACGGCGCGCGGCTCCACGATGCGCTGGCGGCGGCGGAACGGCTGGAGACCGAGGGGATTTCGACCACGGTTGCCGATGCGCGCTTCGCCAAGCCGCTCGACGAGGACCTTGTGCGCCAGCTGGCGGAGAACCACGAACTGCTGCTCACGGTCGAGGAAGGCTCGGTCGGCGGTTTCGGGGCCTTCGTGCTCCAGTTCCTGGCGGGCCAGGGCCTTCTGGACGGCGGCCTGAAGGTCCGTTCCCTGGTCATGCCGGACATCTTCATCGACCACGACAAGCCGGAGGCGCAGGTGGCCCAGGCGGGGCTGGACACGGACGCCATTTTCCGGACGGTGTTTGCCGCCTTCGGCCCCACACCGGTCGCGGCAGTGGGGTGAAAGACCGCCTCGACCGGGTCCTGGTCGCGCGCGGCCTCTCGGAAAACCGGACGCAGGCACAGGCGCTTATCCTTGCGGGCAAGGTCTATTCCGGCGCGCAAAGGCTGGACAAGGCGGGCCATGCCGTCGGCGCGGACACGCCGCTGGAGGTGCGCGGGCGGGCGCATCCCTGGGTTTCGCGCGGCGGGCTGAAGCTGGCGCACGGCCTTGAGGCGTTCGGCATTCCCGTCGAGGGCCGGACATGCCTGGATGTCGGAGCCTCCACGGGCGGCTTCACGGATGTGCTGCTGGCGAACGGCGCGGCCCGCGTGTGGGCCGTCGATGTCGGGCGCGGGCAGCTCGCCTGGAAGCTGCGCAACGACCGGCGCGTGTGCGTGCTGGAGCGCACCAATGCGCGCTACCTGACGGCGGCCGAAGTCCCGGACCCCGTCGATCTCGTCGTCTGCGACGCCTCCTTCATCCCGCTCAGGACGGTGTTGCCCGCGCCGCTCGCGCTCACCCGGCCCGGCGCGCACATGGTGGCGCTCGTCAAGCCGCAGTTCGAGGCCGGGCGGGCGCGCGTTGGCAAGGGCGGCGTCGTGCGCGACCCGGAGGTGCGCCGGGAGGTCTGCGAGGCCGTCCGCGCCTGGCTGGAGGGCCTCGAAGGCTGGTCCGTGCTGGGCCTGGAGGAAAGCCCGGTCCGCGGCCCGGAAGGCAATGTCGAATATCTGATCGCCGCTGTCCGGGGCTGACCCGCGCCGTCGCCCCGCTCAGAGGTCGGCGTAGCGCTCGATGGTGTCCTTCCACGCCATCAGGTCTTCGGGTCCGTCCACGCGCATGGCGAGGCCCGCAACCCCCGTCACCGGCACGGTGACGCGCCCGACGCCCATGGCGGCCAGGCGCGGCAGCTCGTCCAGATCGTCCGGAATCGAGCAGGTGAGCGTGATCGCGTCCGGGTCGCGCCCGTGCTCGCGGGCCGTCGAGCGCACGAGGTCGAACAGGTCCTCGGGCGCGCCGCGCGCCGGAAAGAAGCCGTCGCCCAGCCGGCCGGCCCGCCGGGCCGCGGCCTTCGAGTGGCCGCCCACCGTAATCGGCACCGTGCCGTTCGTCGGCTTCGGGCGCATGAAGGCGTTCTCGAAGGAGACGAAGCGGCCCCTGTAGGTCGGCGCCGGCGACCGCCAGAGCTCGCGCATGGCATGCACATAGTCGTCGGTGCGCGCCCCCCGGTCCTCGAACGGCACGCCGAGCGCGTCGAATTCCTCGCGGAGCCAGCCGACGCCGATGCCGAGCTCGATCCGCCCGCCCGACATGGCGTCCAGCGTCGCCACCTGCTTGGCGGTGACAACGGGATTGTGCTGCGGCAGGATCAGGATCGCGGTGCCGAGGCGGATGCGCTCCGTGTGCGCCGCCGCCCAGGACATCCAGATCAGCGGGTCCGGCATGACGAACTCCGCCTCGTCGCCGGGCATCCGGCCGCCGGCCGCATAGGGATAGGAGGACCGGTAGCCCTTCGGCACCACGGTGTGCTCGATGGTCCAGGCGGACTCGAACCCCGCCGCCTCGCCGGCCTGGAGCAGGGCCACCGCCTCCGCCGGGTCGGTGTAGCGTCCGGTGTTGCAATAGCGCAGTGCGAATTTCATGGGCCGCATCCCCTTTTCGGTCCTCTTCCTCCATGGTGTTGCGGGAAGCGGCGCGGCGCAAGCGGCGGCGCCGGAAACCTTGAGCCCGCGGCGCGGGCGGGGTAAGGGGCGGGCGGCCGAGGAAACGGAGAGGGGTGCGGAGCCATGTTCATCGACGGAGTCTGGTGCGAGGCCGCCCGCGGCGGACGCTTCCGGGTAACGAACCCGGCAAACGGCGATGTCATTGGCGAGGTGCCGGACGGCGACGGCGCGGATGCGGCCCGCGCCATCGAGGCGGCCGAGCGCGCCTTTCCCGGCTGGGCGGGGCAGACGGCCTATGAGCGCTCGCGCATCCTCTACCGCGCCTGGGAGATCATGACCGAGCGGGCGGAGGACCTTGCCCGCACCATGACGCTCGAACAGGGCAAGCCGCTGCGCGCGGCCCGCAACGAGGTGCGCTACGGCGCGGACTTCCTGCTCTGGTACGCCGAGGAGGCAAAGCGCGTCTATGGCGAGACCATCCCGGCTCCGCGCGGCGACCAGCGCTTCATGGTGATGCGCCAGCCGGTCGGCGTCGTGGCGGCGGTCACGCCCTGGAACTATCCGGTCTCGATGGTCACGCGGAAGGTGGCGCCCGCCATCGCCGCCGGTTGCACCATCGTGCTGAAGCCGGCCGAGGCGACGCCGCTCTCCGCGGTCAAGGTGTTCGAGTGCCTGGAAGCGGCGGGCGTACCTGCGGGCGTCGTCAACCTCGTGACGGCCGAGGACCCCGCCCCCGTCGGCGACGTGTTCCTGACCGACCCGAGGGTGCGGAAGATCACCTTCACCGGCTCGACCGAGGTCGGCAAGATGATCGCCGCGCGCGCCGCCCCGCAGATGAAGCGCGTCTCGCTGGAGCTGGGCGGCCATGCGCCCTTCCTGGTGCTCGAGGACGCGGACCCCGTCCACGCGGCCAAGGGTGCTGCGCTGGTCAAGTTCCTGAACACGGGCCAAGCCTGCATCTGCCCGAACCGCATCTTCGTACACGAGAACGCCGTCGATGCCTTCACGGAGGAGTTCGTCTCCCGCGTCGGGCGGATGCGCGCCGGCAACGGGCTGGAGGACGGCGTGCAGATCGGCCCGCTCGTCGATGAGGCGGCCATCGAGAAGGTCGAACGCCAGGTAGCGGACGCCGCCGGCCTCGGGGCGAAGGTGCTCTGCGGCGGCCACCGCATGACCGACGGCGCGCTCGCGAAGGGCACCTTCTATGCGCCGACCGTGCTCTCCGGCGTTGCGCCCGACATGCAGATCTACCGCGAGGAGACCTTCGGACCGGTCGCGCCGATCATCGCCTTCCGGGACGAAGAGGAGGCGCTCGCCATGGCGAACGACACCCATTACGGCCTCGCCTCCTATGTCTATACGCGCGACATGGCCAAGGGCTTCCGCATGTTCGAGGGCCTGAAGTTCGGCATTGTCGGCATCAACGACATCAACCCGACCGCAGCCGCCGCCCCCTTCGGCGGCTCCAAGGAAAGCGGCCTCGGCCGCGAGGGCGGCCATGAGGGCATCGCCGAATATCTGGAAACCAAGCTCGGCGGCTTCTCCATCTGACGGGCGGGCGCGAATGACGGACATCGAGACGGTCTTCATTGAGGGGGCGCCGCGGCTTGCCGTGGACCGGGCGGGGTCCGGGCCGCTCGTGTTCTTCCTGCACGGCATCGGCGGCAACCGGAAGAACTGGACCGGGCAGCTCGAAGTGCTCGGCGGCGGCTACCACGCCGTCGCCTGGGACGCGCGCGGCTATGGCGGCTCGGACGATTATGAAGGCCCGCTCGATTTCGGCGATTTCGCGAAGGACGCGCTCCGGGTGCTCGACCGCTTCGGCGCGGAACGGGCGCATCTGGTCGGCCTCTCCATGGGCGGGCGGATCGCGCAGGACTTCCACGCCCGCTTCCCCGACCGGGTCGCCACGCTGGTGCTGTGCGACACGCGGGCGGATTTCCAGGATTCCATGCCGCCGGAGAAGCGCGCCGAGTTCATCCGCCTGCGCCAAGAGCCGCTTCTGGCGGGCAAGGAGCCGCGCGACATCGCGGACGCGCTGGTGGAGAGCCTGGTCGCGCCCGGCGCAGACAAGGCGGCTCGCCGGAGGCTCTGGGAGAGCATCGCCGCGCTCCACAAGGAGTCCTACCTGAAGACCATCGAGGCCTCGCTCTCCTTCGACCGCTCCGCCGAAATCGACCGCATCCGGGTCCCGACGCTCCTCATCTACGGCGAGCACGACCGGCTGACCCCGCCCGCCATCGGCAGGGCGCTGCACGAACGCATCGCCGGCTCGGAGTTCGTGGAGGTCGAGGGCGCCGGCCACCTGACCAACATCGAGCGCCCCGAGGCGTTCAACGAGGCGCTGCTCGCCTTCCTCGCCAAGCACCGAGACCGCGCCGCCTAGACGGGCGGCAGGGCTGGACCCCGGGCCGGCTCCGGGGCAACAATCGGAGGACGGACGGGTACCGGGGGAGGAAATCGGCATGGCGGAAGAGCGTTTCGACTATATCGTCGTGGGGGCGGGGTCCGCGGGCTCGGCGCTGGCGAACCGGCTTTCGGCGGACCCCACGAAGCGCGTGCTGCTGCTGGAGGCGGGCCGGCCGAGCCATCCCTGGTCGCGCATCCCCGTCGGCTTCGCGCGCCTGATCGACAACCCCGCCGCCAACTGGCTCTACTCCTCCGAGCCCGAGGAGAGCACCGGCGGGCGGCGCATCCCCGTGCCGCGCGGGCGGCTGCTCGGCGGCTCTTCGGCCATCAACGGCATGGTGTTCGTGCGCGGCCAGGCGGAGGATTTCGACGGCTGGGCACAGCTCGGCAATCGCGGCTGGTCCTACCGCGACGTGCTGCCGGTGTTCCGGAAGATGGAGAGCTATGCCGGCGGCGAGGACGAATACCGGGGCCGCGACGGCCCGCTCAAAGTCTCCGACCTCGACGAGAGCGGCCCGCTCTACGACGCGATCATCGGCGCGGGGCAGGAGATCGGCCTCGCCTGGAATGCCGACTATAACGGCGCCTCGCAGGACGGCATCGGCATGACGCAGGCGTCGATCTCCGGCGGACGGCGCATGAGCACGGCGCGCTGCTACCTCGATCCGGTGCGCTCGCGGCCCAACCTCGACATCCGCGCCAATGCGCCCACGGAGGCGCTGCTCTTCGAAGGCCGGCGCTGCACCGGCGTGCGCTACCGGCGCGGCGGCGAGGTGCATGAGGCCCATGCCGACGCCGAGGTCGTGGTAAGCGCGGGCGCCGTCGCCTCGCCGCAATTGCTGGAAGTTTCCGGCATCGGCCAGCCGGAGCGGCTCAACGCGCTCGGCATTCCCGTCGTCCACGAGCTCGCGGGCGTCGGCGAGAACCTGCGCGACCACTACGCGCCGCGCATGAAATGGCGCATCCCGGCGAAGGGCCTGACCTACAACGACAGGGCCCGCGGCCTCGGCCTCGTCTGGCAGGCGCTGAAATTCGCGGCGGCGCGCACCGGCCTGCTCGGCCTGCCGGCCTCGCCGGTCCGCGCCTATATCCGCACCCGGCCGGGGCTGGCGAGCCCGGACGCCATGATCTCGTTCATTCCTTTCCTCGCCACCCCGAATTTCAAGCTCGCGAAGGAATCGGGGATAACGGCCATCACCCATCCGCTGCGCTCGGAGAGCACGGGCAGCATCCATGCAGCCTCGGCCGACCCGGCCGCCCCGCCGGAAATCCGCTTCAACTTCCTCTCCGCCGAGATCGACCGGACGATCACGCTCGGCGGCATGCGCATGACCCGCCAGCTGATGGCGGCGGCGGCGCTGGACGGCATTGTCGGCGAGGAAATCGCGCCCGGAGAGAAGCTGGAGGGCGAAGACGAACTGATCGCCTGGGTGATGGAGAATGCCGAGACCACCTATCACCCGGTCGGCACCTGCAAGATGGGCTCCGACCCGATGGCGGTGGTGGACGACCGGCTCCGCGTCCACGGCATGGAGGGCCTGCGAATCGCCGACGCCTCGATCATGCCGACCCTGACCTCCGGCAACACCAACGCCCCCTCCATCATGATCGGCGAGAAGGCCGCGGAGATGATTCTGGCGGGAAGCTGAGGGAAGTAAGCGATGTCCGAAGTACTCTCGTTTCACCAAGCACTTGATGACTCCGCGAAATATTCGAAGCGTCATCTTTTACTTGGTAATGGCTTTAGTATTGCTTGCTGCCCAGATATTTTCCACTATGGATCGCTCTTCAGCAGAGCAAATTTCGGAGATCGTGACGAACTTAGAAGGGTATTCGAACACCTCGATACCGAAGATTTTGAAACAGCCATTCGAAGTCTAGAGAGCGCAGCAACACTTATCCCTATCTATTCTCCTTCTGACCACGATATTCCCGATCAAATGGTTAATGATGCCGCAACTCTTAAGGAAATATTGCTTCAAACTATAGCTCGAAATCATCCCGATATTCCCTCGGAGATACCGGAAGGAAAATTTCAATCATGTCGGGAGTTTTTGCATAATTTTCTGGGCTCGAAAGATTCTGGTCAAGTATATACACTCAACTATGATTTGCTCCTTTACTGGACACTAATGCACGACAATAACATGTTGGAAGATGGTCTAATTCTTGATGCAACTGATGGTTTCGGAAATGATGAAGATGATCCTAACGCAGACTATGTAGTATGGCAAGGGGAAACCGGTGCGCATTCGGCGAAGGTCCATTTTTT
>JAJECZ010000538.1 GCA_022821735.1 Alphaproteobacteria bacterium
GTCCGGCATGGCGGCGCCCTGGCTCCTTTACGTCTCCGGCTTGAGCGGCGACATTCAGGCCGTTCAGGTGGACAGAGTCCGGCGGGCGGTCAAGGGCGCGGGCCGGGAGGGGGAAGGAGCTTCCATGCGACTCGAAGGCAAGACGGTTCTGGTGACGGCCGCGGGACAGGGCATCGGCCGCGCCATTGCGCTGGCAGCGGCGGCGGAGGGTGCGCGGACGGTCGCGACCGACATCGCACCGGAAAAGCTGGCGGGCCTTGGCGAAGGCATCGAGACGCACCGCCTCGACGTGACCGACGGCGCAGCCGTGGCGGCGTTCGCCGAGCGGCTCGGACGGGTGGACGCGCTCTGCAATGTCGCCGGGTTCGTCCACCACGGCACGATCCTGGAAGCGACGGAAGCGGAGCTCGATTCCGCCTTCGACCTCAATGTGAAGTCGATGTTCCGCACCATCCGGGCTTTCCTGCCCGGCATGACGGCGGCGGGCCGGGGCTCCATCGTCAACATGGCCTCGGTCGCGTCCAACCTGAAGGGCGTACCGTTCCGCGCGGTCTATTCCACCACCAAGGCGGCGGTGATCGGCATGACGCGCGCGGTCGCGGCGGACGCGATCTCGACGGGCGTGCGCTGCAACGCGATTGCGCCCGGCACGGTGCAGTCGCCCTCGCTGGACGAGCGCATCGCCGCCTTCGACGACCCCGTGCAGGCGCGGAAGGACTTCATCGCCCGCCAGCCGCTCGGGCGCCTCGGCACGGCGGAGGAGATCGCGGCGCTCGCCGTCCACCTCGCCGCCGACGAGAGCGCCTACACCACCGGCGCCGTCTTCATCGCCGACGGCGGGATCACCCTGTAGGGCGACGGCGTGCGCCGGTCGGGGAGACTCCGGCG
Organism: Alphaproteobacteria bacterium; assembly: GCA_022821735.1. Taxonomy (GTDB): domain Bacteria; phylum Pseudomonadota; class Alphaproteobacteria; order Bin95; family Bin95; genus Bin95. Next base: position 889 of record JAJECZ010000538.1, read on the forward strand.
AAGTGTCATGATGTGTCATGTTTTGTCATGGTCCGGCTCCCCCGCCTTCGCGGGGGCATGGCGGAATGTCATGTTTTGTCATGGTCCGGCTCCCCCGCCCTCGCGGGGGCATGGCGGGGATGTCATGTTTTGTCATGTTCGGTGCTTGCGGCGCGGTCGAGGCAGCGGGCGATGGAGGCTTCGGTGCGGCGCTCCTGGCGTTCGTGCCATGCCCTGAACTCGGACGTCACCAGCCTGCCGGCGAATTTCCGCCCGCCGACAATGCAGTCGATCGGGCAGTCGGGGCGGGGGTCGGTAGCGGTCATTCCTGTCTCCTTCCGGTCCGGAAGCGGCGGACCCATTGCCGCGCGCAATCGCGCGGGCGCGGGCGCGCGTTCGCATCGGCGCGGTTCGCGCACCTGATTGCGCGCGCGAGGCGGCGGGCGCACCTCTCCCATGCGTTTCACAGCGGTTTTTCGAACTTGGCGCCGCCGGCCGCGCGGCGCCCGGGAAGCGGCTCTGGATGCCGCCTCTCCGGGTCCCATAATAGTATAATATTCCCCTATGTCAAGCCCGAATGGAAACAAAAAGCGAATATATAGCAATTTCTCCACGATCCCCGGCTCTCCCGGCGGACGCGGGCGGGCGGTTCCGTTCTCGGCCGGCTGCGGCGGGCGTGACAGTCAGAGGCCCGGCTTCCCCGCCTTCGCGGGGGGCACGCAGGGGGGTCGGAGTGCCGTGTGTGGGGGCCGGACGCTGCGGCTGGCCTCCGGAATACAACCGTCACCCCCGCGGCGGCCCCCTCCCCGTCATCGCGGACCCGATCCGCCTCCTACAACTCGCCGTCAGCCTTCATCATGTCGAGGGAGCGGGCGAAGGCTTCCACGGTGGCGTCGATCTCGGCGTCGCCGTGGGTGGCGGAGATGGTGCCGCCCGGCCAGCCGGTCAGGTCCACGCCGTTCACGTTCATCGCCAGCCTCAGCTTCTGCGCGGCGCCCGGCGCATTGCCCCGGAGCTCCTCGTAGCCGCAGGCGAACGGGTCGAACGAGTCCGGCGAGACATCCGCCCGCCCGGCGGGGTTGGTGAAGATGTGGAAGACGGAGAAGGTGCCGTAGGCCGCCCAGGGAACGCCGGCTTCCCGGATGGCGTCGTTCAGGCCCGCGCGCAGGCGCTCGCCCGTCGCGTTGGCGCGCTCGCAGGCGCCCGTCGCCTCCAGCTTGGTCAGCGCCGCAAGGCCCGCGGCCGCGGCCACCGGATTGGCGTTGTAGGTGCCCTGGTGGCCGACCTTCTCGATGCCCTTCTCGCGGGTGATGTCGAAGTCGAGCCGTTCGAAGAAGTCCGCGCGGCCGGCAAGCGCCCCCCCCGGCACGCCGCCCGAGACGATCTTGGCGAACGCGGTCAGGTCCGGGCGGATGCCGTAATGGCCCTGCGCGCCGCCCGGCGAGACGCGGAAACCGGTCACCACCTCGTCGAAGATGAGCGCCGTGCCGTTCTCCGCCGTCGCCTCGCGCAGCCCTTCGAGGAAGGCCGGGGAGGTCGGCACCATGCCCGTCGAGGAGCCGGTCGGCTCCAGGATGGCGGCGGCGATGTCGCCCTTGGCCAGCGCGGCGCGCGCGCTGTCCAGGTCCTCGGGATCGACCAGCACCGTGCTCTCGGCGATGCCGGGCACGAGGCCGATGGCCGACGAGCCGTCGAAATGCGAGTTCTGGCCGGACGCCATATGGTCGTGCCAGCCGTGGAAATGGGTCCGCACGCGCATGATCTTCGTGCGCCCGGTCGCGGTGCGCGCGAGGCGGAGCGCGAGCAATGTCGCTTCCGTGCCGGAGGAGGTGAAGCGCACCTTCTCCGCCGAAGGCACAAGGTCCTGGATCTTCTGCGCCCAGCGCAACTCGCCCGCATGGCTCGCGCCGAAATGCGTGCCGCAGGCGAGCGCGTCGGAGATCGCCGCACCGACATCGGGGTCGTTGTGGCCGAGCAGCAGCGCGCCGTGGCCGCCGAAATAGTCGACATATTCGTTGCCGTCGACATCCCATTTGCGCGGGCCCTGGGCGCGCTCGACATAGATGCCGTAGGGCTCCAGCCGCCGGCTGTCATGGGTGATGCCGGAGGGGAAGGTGCGGCAGGCCTCTTCGAACAGCTTCGCGCTGGTCGGCGTCTTGTCCCGGTAGGCGGCCAGGATGCCGGAATTGCTGAGCGGGGCTTCGGGCATGGATGTCACTCTCCGTCGAGTTTGTAGAAGCGCCGCGCGGTGCCGGCGAACAGGTCGGCTTTCTCGCCGTCGGACGCGCCGGAGGCAAGCTTCTTGAAGGCGTTCCACATGACAGCATAGCTGCACGACGCCTTGTCCACGGGAAAATTGCTCTCGAACATGCAGCGCGAGGGGCCGAACGCCTCGATGCAGGTCTCGATATAGGGCCGCCAGACGGCGGCGAGCGTGTCGGAGTCGGGCGCCCGGTCCTGCTTGTGGAAGTCGAATCCGTAAACCTTCATGCCGAGGCCGCCGAGCTTGACATGGACGTTTTCGCAGGCGGCGATTTCGCGAATGCCGTCCCGCCAGCCGGGAAAAATCTCGTCATGGCGCCCGGTATAGGGGCCGATGCCGAGCGGCCCGCCGACATGGTCCAGCACGATGCGCGCCTCCGGGAAGGCGCTGGCGAGGCCGACGACATCGCCAAGCTGCGTGTGGTAGAGCCACGCCTCGAAGGTGAGGTCGAGCGCGGCCAGCCGGGCGAAGCCCTCACGGAAGGCTGCGTCGTTGAAGAGGCCCGGCGGCGGGTTGGTGTGGCTGTTGCGCACGTCCGGGCTCGGGTCGTATCCGGCGGCGTGGCGAATGCCGCGGAAGCGCCCGTTGCCGGCGGCGATCTCGGCCTGCAGCACGTCTTCGGCCGCCGCGCCCAGGGTGAGGTCCGCGAAGCCGACGATGCCGGCGCAGGTCTGCGTTTCTCCGTAACGCCCGGACGCGCTCATCGCGGCCGTGCCGTTGACGAACTCGACCTCGCCAACGGGGGCTTCCGCCTCGGGCCCTGCCGCCCGGTACATCGAGCCGCATTCGACGAACACGGTCGCGCGCACATTGTGGCCGCTGCCCGTGTCCTCCAGGAGCTCGTGCAGCAGGTAGCGGTGGAAGGAAAAGTCCCAGAGGTGATGGTGCGGATCGACGATCGGCAGGTCCGGCTCCAGGATCTCCTCCTCGGTCGTGGCAAGCCAGGCATCGTCTATGGCGGTCATCCGCGTTTCGACGGAATTTGCGGTCATTCCAGTCCGATCTCCTCTCTCTCCCCCGGCTCCAGCGCCGCATGGAACTTCGCCAGCCGATCGTAGCATTTGGCCTGGTAGCGGAACTGCGGCTGACGGAAGCGGTATCCCGCCAGCGCGATATCGACATCGCCCGCCGCATTGGCCTTCAGGAACGGCCAGTAGATTTCCCGCGCCATCTCCAGCAGCGCGGCGACGGCCGGCCCCGGCTCCTCCCACTCGCCCTCGACGCCGGAAAGGTCGTCCGCGCGGCGCACCCAGGCGTCGGTGCGCGGGGCGCGGGCGCGCATGACCGCCATCGGCGTCGGGTCGATGCCGAGCGTCTTCAGCTGGCCGAACAGCGCGAGATCGGCGGCCGAGGGTCGCGTGCCGAACAGGAAGCGTCCGTTGGCGACCGTGGACTCCAGCGCATCCAGCACGCGCAGATAGCTCGCCTCGAAGAGCGGCGCGGCGTCCGGTGTCGCGCCGACCAGGCCCTTGCGCCCCGTCTGGCGCTCCACGAAGGGTGTGACGGAGGCGGCGTGGTCGGCGGCGGAGAGGTCGCCCCGCGCGTCGTCCATCACCCAGAGCGCCGCGAACTCCGCGTCCTCCATCGTGCCGAAGCGATAGTGGTAGAGGCATTTGGTCAGCCATTCGTCCGCCATGTCCTCGATCAGCCAGGCGAGGAAACGGTCGCGCGAGCGCTCCGGCAGCAGCGAGCGGCCGCCGTGGCGCCCTTCCAGCTCCTCGAGAATGGGCGTGCTGTCGGTCCTGAGCTCTCCGTCCGGGAATTCGAGCACCGGGGTCAGCTGCGGGCGCACATGGGCGAGCGGCTCGTACATCTGCACGAAGCGGCAGACCCAGCGATAGGGAAGCCGCCGGTAGCGCAGCGCCGCCCGGAGCTTGACCGTATAGGGCGACGCTTCCACGCCGTACAGGATATAGGGGCGCTCCTGCCCGCCCGGTTCGCCGTCGGCGCGGGTCAATGGGACAGGATCTGGCTGAGGAACAGTTTCGTGCGCTCCGACTGCGGATTGTTGAAGAAGGCCTCCGGCTCGTTCTGCTCCACGATCTGGCCCTCGTCCATGAAGATGATGCGGTGGGCGACCTGGCGCGCGAAGCCCATCTCGTGCGAGACGACCAGCATGGTCATGCCGCTCTCCGCCAGATCGACCATCACGTCGAGCACTTCCTTGATCATTTCCGGGTCGAGGGCCGAGGTCGGCTCGTCGAACAGCATGATGCGCGGCTGCATGCAGAGCGAGCGCGCGATCGCGACGCGCTGCTGCTGGCCGCCGGAGAGCTGGCCCGGATATTTCAACGCCTGGTCGCCGATCTTCACGCGCTCGAGGAAATAGCGCGCCCGGTCCTCAGCCTCCTTCTTCGGTTCGCGCCGGACCCAGATCGGCGCGAGCGTGCAGTTCTCGATGACCGAGAGATGCGGGAAGAGGTTGAAGTGCTGGAAGCACATGCCGACCTCGGACCGGATGCGGTCGATGTTCTTGATGTCCGAAGACAGCTCCGTGCCTTCGACGACGATCCTGCCGGCCTGGTGGCCCTCCAGCGCGTTGATGCAGCGGATGAGCGTGGACTTGCCGGAACCGGACGGCCCGCAAACGACGATCCGCTCGCCGCGATAGACGGTCAGGTTTATGTCCCGAAGCACATGGAATTCGCCGAACCACTTGTTCATGCCGGCAATGTCGATCGCAACCTCGCCGGAGGCCGTCATGGCGCGGCGTTCTTCGTCCCGTTCGGTGGCGGCGGCGGTCATGGCGCCTCCCTATCGGTGTCCGACGTCGAGGTTGCGTTCCAGATACATGGAATAGCGCGACATGGCGAAACAGAAGATGAAGAAGAAGAGCGCGATGAAGCCGTAGAGCTCCCACACGATGCCGTTCCAGTTCTGATCGGCGCGGATCGGCTGCAGCAGGCCCACCGGGTCCAGCAGCCCGATGATGATGACGAGGGTCGTGTCCTTGAACAGGCCGATGAAGGTGTTGACGATTCCCGGAATGGAAATCTTGAGCGCCTGCGGCAGGATTATGAGGCGCATCGACTTCCAGTAGTCCAGCCCGAGCGAGTCGGCGGCCTCGTACTGCCCTGCAGGCAACCCTGCGAGCCCGCCGCGGATGACTTCCGCCATATAGGCGGAGGCGAAGGCGGTCACCATGATGACCACGCGCAGGATCAGGTCGAATTCCGTGCCGGGCGGCAGGAAGTAGGAGAGCAGCAGCCAGGCGACGAACAAGAGCGTGATGAGCGGCACGCCGCGGATGAATTCGATGAACCCGACGCAGACCGCCTTGATGAGGATGAGGTTCGACTGCCGCCCGAGCGCGAGCACGATCCCGATGGGCAGCGAGCCTGCAATGCCGGAGACGCCGATGATGGTGGACAGCAGGAAACCGCCGAGCCTGGCGGACTCCACCGGCTCGAGGCCGATTGCCAGCACGGCGCTCAGCGCGTCCTCGAAGGCGATGACGCAGAACAGCCACCAGAGCGCCGTTGCGAGAATTCCCGCGCCGACCGCCGCCAGGAAGGCGAGCCCCTCGTCCAGCCGTCCCCGCACAAGCGGCGGCAGGAAGCGGATGCAGGCCCAGCCGATGGCGATGCCGACGACGGCGCCCACGGGGCCCCAGAGCGAGCCGCCCCAGATGAGCCAGTAGGCGAGAAGCGGGTAGAGCGCGCTGAAGATGAGCAGCTTGCGCGGGGCGGAGCTGAAGAGCGCGGGCCAGATCGCGACGAACAGCAGCACGAAGGCCAGGATCGGCCGCCAGCGCAGTTCTTCCGGATAGAATCCGAACACGAACTGCAGGAAGCGTTCATTGATGACGGCGAGGCAGGCGCCGTCGTCCACTTGGCGGCACCCCTGCAGGGAGGAGGCGTTCCAGACCGAGTCGAGGAACAGCCAGGGCACGACCATGGCGAGGATATAGGCGACGAACGCGAGCGACAGCAGAGTCGCGACCGAATTGAAGACGCCCGAAAACAGGTTGTCCCGCGCCCAGCCGAGCGCGCCGCCTGTCCTGACCGGCGGCGGCGACGGCGGGATCTGCCGCTCGGCGACGAATGCGACGGGTTTTTCGCCGGCCACCTCAGCGCTCCTTCAGCCTGACGCTTCTGTTGTAGGCGTTCATGCCTGCGGAAATCGTCAGCGAGGCCGCCAGGTAGAACGCCATCAGGAGCAGGATGCACTCCATCTCGCGGCCGGTCTGGTTCAGCGTGATGCCGCCGAGCGTGCCGGTGGCGTCCATGTAGCCCACGGCGATGGCGAGCGAGGAGTTCTTGGTGAGATTGAGGAACTGGCTGATGAGCGGCGGCACGATGACGCGGAGCGCCTGCGGCAGCACGACGAGGCTCATGGTGCGCCCCGGCCTGAGGCCGAGCGCGTAGGCCGCTTCCGTCTGGCCCCTGCTGATCGCGAGGATGCCGGCGCGCACGATCTCGGCGATGAAGGCGCCGGTATAGACCGAGAGCGCCAGCCACAGGCCGATCAGGCTGTCACGCATGTAGATTCCGCCCTTGAAGTTGAAGCCCTTCAAGGCCGGAACTTCCAGCGAGACCGGGGAGCCCATGGCGAAAAACGCAAGCAGGACCGGAACGATGAGAATCGCGAGCCGCGCCCAGAATACCGGCAATATCCGGCCGGTCGTTGCCTGCCGGGCCCTGGCCCAGCGGCCGAAATACCAGGCTGCCGCAATCGACAGCGCCAGCACGACCCCGACCGCGGTCGAACCCGCTTCGAAGACGGGAGCCGGGATGTAGAAGCCCCGGTTGGTGATGAAGACGCTGTCGAAGAAGAGGCCGCTCATCGCATCTTCGCCCCGGAACGACCTCACGCCCGGCAGGACTTCGTTGACGATGGCTACCGTGAACAGGATCCAGATAAGGACCGGGATGTTGCGGAACGCCTCGATATAGACCGTCATCAGCCGCGCGACGACCCAGTTCCGGGACAGCCGGAGCACGCCCGCGAGAACGCCGATGATCGTGGCAGTGATGCAGCCCATGATCGCGACGAGGGTCGTGTTGATGATGCCGACCAGAGCGGCGCGCCCGTGCGTGGACGTCGAATCGTAATCCAGCAGGTGCTGGTTGATGTCGTAGGCGGAGGTCTCGAAGATGAACCCGAAATCGATGTCCTTGCCGAGCGCCTCCAGGTTCCTGACGGCGTTGTCTATCGCCCAGGCGAACGCCAGCATGATGACGAACAGGGCAAAGATCTGAATCGTGTAGGAGCGGTATCTGGTGTCGTAGAGAAGCTGGCTGACGCGAAACGGTTCCGCGTGTGGCTGCCCTGTCGTGGACATGGCGTCACAGCTCCCCGTCAAAACGGGCCGACGGCTTCGCCGCGCGATAGCCCCCGGCCCGGACAAAGAGGGGGCGCTTCCCTCGGGAAGCGCCCTCGATCACACAGTGCTTACCGGAACGGCGGGGCGTAGAGGATGCCGCCCTTGGTCCAGAGCTGGTTCAGGCCCCGGGCGAGGCCGATGGCGGTGTTCTCGCCGATATGCTTCTCGAAGATCTCGCCGTAGTTGCCGCCGGTCTTGATGGCGTGGACGGCCCAGTCGGCGGAGAGGCCCAGCATCTCGCCGTAATTGCCCTCGACGCCCAGCAGGCGCTTGATCTCCGGGTCCTTGGTGTCGGCCGACGCCATGCTGTCCACATTCGCCGCCGTGATGCCCTTCTCCTCGGCGATGATGAGCGCGTTCAGCACCCAGCGCACGATGTCACCCCAGGCATTGTCGCCGTGGCGGACCAGCGGTCCGAGCGGCTCCTTGGAGATGATTTCCGGCAGGATGACGTGGTTTTCGGGATCCTCGAAGGTGGCGCGGGTCGCGGCCAGGCCGGACGCGTCCGTGGTGTAAACGTCGCAGGCGTTCGCCAGATATTTCTGCTGCGCCTCGGCGTTGGTCTCGATCGGCACCGGCTCGTAGTTCATATTGTTGGCGCGGAAGAAGTCGGCCAGGTTGAGCTCGGTGGTGGTGCCCGTCTGGATGCACACGGTCGCGCCGTCGAGTTCGGAGGCCGACGAAACGCCCATGTCCTTGCGGATCATGAAGCCCTGGCCGTCATAGTAGTTCACGCCCAGGAAGGAGAATTTCAGGTCCACGTCCCGGCTCAGCGTCCAGGTCGTATTCCGGTAGAGCAGGTCGATTTCGCCGGAGGCGAGCGCCGTGAAGCGCGTCTTGCCGGTCGTCGGCGTGAACTTGATCGCATTCGGGTCGCCGAACACGGCCGCCGCCGTCGCGCGGCAGAAGACGACGTCGAAGCCGTCCCAGTTGCCGTCCGAATCCGTGAACGCGAAACCGGCGAGGCCGGTCGAAACGCCGCACTGGATGAAGCCCTTGGCTTTCACGTCATCCAGCGTCGCTCCGTGGGCCCCGACGGAGAATGCCGCGGCCGCAGCGGCGGCAACCAATGTGGTTTTGAGTCTCATGGGTTTTCGATCTCCCGTTCGAGTGCTCTTTGCACAACTGTGACGAATCGTGCTGCTTTGCGGCCCGGTTGAATAACCCCCAACTACCGGGCGCGACCTCCGCGCTCATATTATCAACCGGCGCGCGCGTCGGCAACCGGACGCCCCCACCCGGACGGGAGGTTCGGGAGAGTTTTCCGGCGACGGCGCGATCAAATTTCAGAGAGCGGCGAATTCCCGGAAGGCCTGCGCGCCCTCTGCAGCATGGCTGAGCGCAATGCCGTGACGGGCGCCGGGGAAGACCTGGAGCCGCGCATCGGGCAGCACCGTGAGCAGGTCCGCGGCGACGGTCATCGGCAGGAACGGGCTCGAATCGGGATGCAGCAGCAGCACCGGACAGGCGATTCGCCGGAATGTGTCGGACAGCTCCGCCCCCATCAGCAGGTCTGCGGCATCGAGCAGCGACGAGGCGGCCGTGCGGCTCTGGACCTCGTGCATCCACCGCCGCTCGGCAGCCCCCACCTTGCCGTCCGCAAACCGGCGCGGAACCATCTCTTCCGACCAGCGTTCCATGCCGGCCGCCTCTACCGCCGCGCGCCAGGCGGCCACGTTTTGAATTGCAGGCCCGTAATGGCCGGTGGAGCAGGCGCAAACGCTCGCAATCCGCTCCGGCTCCCTCGCCGCGGTGAACAGGCAGGCCGTGCCGCCGAGCGACTCGCCCACGAGGTGGAAGCGCTCGAAACCCGCCGCATCCGCGACCGCCACGATGTCGTCCGCCAGCCCGTCGAAGGACCAGCGGTGGTCCGGCCCGGGCAGGGTCGAGCGCCCGAAGCCGCAAAGGTCGAAGCGCGCGACGCGGAACCGGTCGATCAGGCCCGGCAGCCAGCCGGACCAGATGTCGCAATCCACCGCGACGCCATGGCAGAACAGCACGGCCTCTCCGGGCGCGTTCCAGGGCGGCACGAGGTCCACGGTCTCGACGTGGAGCGCATAGCCGGGTCGCTGAAGCATGGTCATGGCAGGCATGAAACGCGCTCGCCCCCGGCTTGTCAAAACCGCCCGCCATCGCCGTGCGGCCGTCCTGCTCGAGAGCAGGCAGGCGCCTCATTTAACCTTGTATTTCTGGAATTGCATTCCATAATTACAAGGATGTTGCCGCGCCGGAAATCGCAGGTCGTTCGTGCCCGGCTGGACCGGTTCCCGGCTGTGGCGCTGCTCGGTCCGCGCCAGGCGGGCAAGACCACGCTGGCCGAACTTATCGCCGAAGAGCGGCCGAGCGTCTATCTCGATCTCGAGAACGCGGCCGACCGGGCGAAGCTGAGCGATGCCGCGCTTTACCTGACCGGGCATGAAGACAAGCTGGTCATCCTCGACGAAGTGCAGCGGGCGCCGGAACTGTTCCAGACGCTGCGGGGCCTCATCGACAGGGGCCGCCGCCGCGGCATCCGCGCGGGCCGCTTCCTGCTTCTGGGCTCGGCGTCCATCGATCTGCTCGAACAGTCGGGAGAATCCCTTGCCGGCCGCATCGCCTATGTCGAACTGGGGCCGCTCGACCTTCTCGAAGTCGATGCCGATGCGCGCGACAGGCTCTGGGTCCGGGGCGGGTTCCCGGACAGCTTCCTCGCCGGCAGCGGCGAGGACAGCGCCGTCTGGCGGGAGAATTTCATCCGCACCTACCTGGAGCGGGATATTCCGCAACTCGGGCCGCGCGTACCGGCGGAAACCCTGCGCCGTTTCTGGACCATGCTGGCGCATATGCAGGGCGCCACGCTCAACGCGGCTCAGCTTGCACGCGGGCTGGCCATCGACGGCAAGACGGTCGCCGGCTATCTCGACCTGCTTGTCGACCTCCTGCTCGTGCGGCGGCTGCCGCCCTTCCGCGCCAATGTCGGCAAGCGCCTGGTGAAATCGCCGAAGGTCTATGTGCGCGACAGCGGCATCGTCCACACGCTGCTCGGCCTCGACGACCGCGAAGCGGTGCTGGGCCATCCGGTCGCCGGCGGAAGCTGGGAAGGGTTCGTGCTGGAAAACCTGCTCGGCGCCGCGCCCGAACGGGCGAAAGCGTGGTTCTACCGAACGGCCGCCGGCGCCGAAATCGACCTTGTGCTGGAGATGCCGGGCGGAAGGCTGTGGGCCGTGGAAATCAAGCGCGGCCTCGCGCCAAAGCTGACCAGGGGCTTTCACCACGCGCGGGAAGACCTCGAACCGGAGCGGTCCTTCGTCGTGTATTCGGGCGATGACCGTTACTTTATGGGCGAAAGAGTCGAAGTGATCGGCTTGGGCGAACTGGCGCAACTCCTCGCGACGGTATGAAACGCGCTCGCCCCCGGCTTGTCAAAACCGGCTACGATGGCCCCGTCATGGCGATGCTCGAAGTCGAAATCTGGCGCGGGGAGGGCGGCGGCGGCGCCTGGCGGCGTTACGCCGTGCCGCACGAGGCCAACCAGACGGTGCTCGATGTGGTGACGCACGTGCAGCGCCATATCGACCCCTCGCTCGCCTACCGCTTCGCCTGCCGGGTGGGCATGTGCGGGTCCTGCGCGATGACCGTCAACGGGCGCCCGCGCTGGACCTGCCGCACCCATGTCTCGCAGGCCGCCCGCAAGGGCCGGGTGCGGATCGGGCCGCTGCGCAACCTGCCGGTCATAAGGGACCTCGCGGTGGACATGGCGCCCTTCTTCGAGAAGTGGCGCGACGCCGGGGCGCGGTTCGTCCCGTCCGGGGAACCGCCGGAGGAACCGGTCCGCCCCGACGAGCCGGAGCGCAGGGCCGCCGACGCCGGCATCGAGTGCATCAACTGCGCGGTCTGCTACGCCGCCTGCGACAGCGTGGCCTGGAACCCGGACTATCCGGGGCCGGCCGTGCTGAACCGCCTCTGGACGCTGGCGAACGACCGGCGCGACGGCGACCGGGACGGCCACCTGGACGCCGCCGGGGCGGGCTGCCACCTCTGCCGCAGCCACCAGGAATGCGCCGACGCCTGCCCGACCGGCCTCAACCCGACGGCCGCCATCGCCGGCCTCAAGCGCGAGGTTTTCCGCCGTGCGCTCGGCGGCCGGACACGGGAAGGGCGGCAATGAAGGAGGCCTGGCTGTTCGCGGCCCAGCGCGTCTCGGCCATGGTGCTGGCGCCGCTGGTGCTGCTGCATCTGGGCACCGTCCTCTATGCCGTCCGGGGCGGGCTGTCGGCCGACGAGATTCTCGCGCGCACCGAAGGCAGCCTGTTCTGGGGCGCGGTCTACGGGCTGTTCGTGCTGGCGGCGGCCGTGCATGCGCCCATCGGCCTGCGCGCCGTGCTGGGCGAATGGTGCCGCTGGCGCGGCGCGGGGCTCGACATCGCCATGGCGCTGTTCGGCCTCGTGCTGCTCGCGCTCGGCCTGCGCGCCGTGGCGGCCGTGCTGTGAGACGCGGACCCTGGTGGGCCTTCCTGCTGCACCGGCTCTCCGGCGTGGCGCTCGCGGTCTTCCTGCCGGTCCACTTCCTCGTGCTCGGCCTTGCGGTGGAGCGCGCCGCGCTTGATCGCGTGCTCGACTGGACGGACAACCCGTGGGTCAAGCTCGCCGAGGCGGGGCTGGTCGTGCTGCTGGCGCTCCACCTGACGGGCGGCCTGCGCGTGCTGCTGCTCGAGTTCGGCCGCTGGTCCGACCGCCAGCAGTCGCGGATCGCAGTGGCCGGCGGGCTGGCGCTGCTCGCGGGCTTCGGCTTCCTCGCGGCGGCCTTCGCATGATCGAGCGGCTGGACCGGGACATACTGATCCTCGGCTCCGGCGGGGCCGGGCTGTTCGCCGCGCTGCACGCCTACCGCGCCGACCCCGCGCTCGACATCGCCGTCGCCGCCAAGGGTCTGCTCGGCAAGAGCGGCTGCACCCGCATGGTGCAGGGCGGCTACAATGTGGCGCTCGCGCCCGGCGACAGCGTCGAACGTCATTTCATGGACACGATCGAGGGCGGGGCCTGGATCAACCACCAGCAACTGGCCTGGACGCTTGTCGAGGGCGCGGTGGCGCGCATCCGGGAGCTCGAGGACGAGATCGGCTGCTATTTCGACCGCAATCCCGACGGCAGCATCCACCAGAAGGCGTTTGCCGGGCAGACCTTCGACCGCACCGTCCACAAGGGCGACCTGACCGGCATCGAGATCGTCAACCGGCTGATGGAGCAGGTCTGGGCGCGGGCGGTGACGCGGCTGGAGGAGCACCGGGCCGCGGCCCTGATCCCGTCCCGCGACGGCTCCAGGCTCGCCGGCGTGCTGCTGATCGACATCCGCACCGGCGCGCTGCGCTTCGTGCGCGCCAAGGCCGTGCTGCTCGCGACCGGCGGCGGCCCGACCATGTACCGCTACCACACGCCGTCGGGCGACAAGACCTGCGACGGCATGGCGATGGCGCTGGAGGCGGGCCTCGCGCTGCGCGACATGGAGATGGTGCAGTTCCACCCGACGGGCCTCTATGCCGGACCCGGCACGCGCATGACCGGCACGGTGCTGGAGGAAGGCCTGCGCGGCGCGGGCGGCCACCTGCTCGGCGGCGACGGAACCCGCTTCATGGAGCGCTATGACGACCGGCTGGAGCGCGCCACCCGCGACATCGTCAGCCGGGCCATGGCGAGCGAGATGCGCGCCGGCAATGTGACCGAAAACGGCGGGCTCTACATCTCCATGGCCCATCTCGGCCCGGAGTCGGTGGCAGCGCGCTTCAAGGGCATGGTCGAGCGCTGCCGGGACTGCGGCTTCGACCTCGCCGGCGGGCTGGTGGAGGTGGTGCCGACGGCGCACTACATGATGGGCGGCGTCGCCTTCGAGCCCGACACGACGACCGCCCTGCCCGGCCTCTATGCCGCCGGCGAGGACACGGGCGGCGTCCACGGCGCGAACCGCTTGGGCGGCAACGGCGTCGCCAACTCCACCGTCTATGGCGGCGTCGCCGGCGACCGGATGGCGGCGGACGCGGCCCGCGAGCGCGCCTTCCCCGACCCCGACGAGGCGGTGCTGGAGGCCGCCGCCGCGCGCTGCCTCGCCCTGTTCGACAGGCCGCCCGGCGACCTCGCCGGAATTCGCGAGCGCCTCTCGGACCTGATGTGGGACGAGGTGGGCATATTGCGCTCGGCGGCGAGCCTCGAACGCGCCGAAGCCGGGCTCGCGGACCTGGCGGCTGAGGTGGAGGCGGCCGGCACGCCCGGCGGCCCGGCCTTCAACCTCGCCTGGCACGACCGGCTGAACCTGGAGAGCCTTGTGACCGTCTCGCGCGCCATCGCGGCGGCGGCCCGCGCCCGCGAGGACTCGCGCGGCGCGCACTACCGCGAGGATTTCCCCGAGACCGGCGACCTCGCCGCCACCCGCTACACCGCCGTGCGCCTCGCCAACGGCGCGTTCGCCGCCGCCTCCGAACCCGTCGCCTTCACCCACGTCAGCCCCGGCGAATCGCTGCTGGCTGAACCGTCCCCTACTCCAGCATCGCCCCTCTGAGCCGCTCCCGGTCCCCCGCGCCGAAGCCCACCGCGCGGTCCAGCCAGCCTTCCAGCCCGCCATGCTCCCGGTCCAGCGTGTCCCATGAGGCGGTGAGATACTCCTCCCTCGCGGAGAAGACCGGCTCGTAGATTTCGCGGGGGAGGCCTTCGGGTTCGCGGTTGCCGCGGTCCCAGTGGCGGTTGGTGAGCAGGTAGTCTTCCATGATCGTTTCGCGCGGGACGCCGAGCGCCTCCAGCACCACGGCGGCGGCGAAGCCGGTGCGGTCCTTGCCGGCGGTGCAGTGGAAGAGCAGCGGCGGCGCGCCCTTCGCCGCGAGCCGCTTCAGGATCGCGCGGCAGGCAGGCGCATATTTGTCCGGATAGCGGGCATAACTGTCCCTGAGCCGCGTCCACGCGGCCTCCGCCGAGGACACGCCGCCTGCGTGCATCGTCTCCAGCAACGAGTTCGCAGGCGAGTCCGCCAGGCCGATATGCACGCTCGCGACCGACCCGGGCAGGCGCGCCGGCTCGCCCGCGCGCTCCGGCCCGTAGCGCATGTCGAGCGCCTCCTCGATGCCGAGCGCCTCCAGCGCCGCCAGGTCCGACGGCGTCAGCGCGTGCAGCCCGTCGGCCCGGAACAACCGGCGCCAGCGGACCCGGCGGCCGTCCAAGGCCTCGTAGCCGCCGAGGTCGCGGAAATTGGTGGCGCCCTCAAGCGCGATCAGTCGGTGCATGGCGGCGGTTATCCCCCCTATCCAGAATATCCCCAGCGACAGGCGAATCCATCCCCGGTCTAATGGCGCTCCCATGACAGCACAAGCCGAACCCTGGCTCGCCGAGGAGCCGCCCTTCGAGCCGCCGCCCGACGACGACCCCGCCTACCGCCAGCCGCCCGCCAATCTCGAGATCGAGATGGCGCTGCTGGGCGCGATTCTCGTGGACAACCGCATCTTCGAGGAAGTCGGCGATTTCCTGGAGGCGGAGCATTTCTTCGACGCCAGCCACCAGCGAATCTACGACGCCGTCCGGCGCGTGACGGAGCGCGGCGGGCAGGCCAGCCCGGCGACGCTGAGGGACCATTTCCAGCAGCAGGACCGGCTGGCCGATGTCGGCGGGCCGCGCTACCTGGCGGAACTTGCCGCAAATGCCATCCCCGTCATCGACGCGGTCGCATTCGGGCAGGCGGTCCAGGACCTGCACCTGCGCCGGGCGCTCATTTCCATCGGCGGCGAGGTGGTCAACGAGGCCTATGACAGCGACCTCGACCTCACCGCCGCCGGGCGCATCGAGAAGGCCGAGCA
>JAJECZ010000040.1 GCA_022821735.1 Alphaproteobacteria bacterium
CTGCCGCTGATCGCGGTCTCGCTGGTGGCCGCGAATGTCTGGCAGATCTGGGCGACCTGGCGGAACCGGCCCGGCTTGCGCCAATTGCTGAGCCTCGTCCTGCCCCTGATGGCGGCCGTCTGGATCGCGTCCGGCTTCATCGCCGAGGGCGATCCCGACCTGCTGAACGCGCTCGTCGGCGTCGTCGTCATCAGCTATGTCGCCGTCTCCTGGACGCGCTGGGAGCCCCGGCTGCCGGAGCGGCTGGAGCCGGTCGTCACGCCGCTGGCCGGCGCGGCGGCGGGCGCGGTGGGCGGCGTTACCGGCGTGTTCGGCCCGCAGCTCGGCGTCTATCTGCTCGCGCTCCGCATGGAGCCCGGCGCCATGGTCGGCCTGCTCGGCTGGACCCTGCTTGCCGGCTCGACCACGCTGGCCGTCGCGCTCGCCGGCCACGGCCTGCTCGCGAGCGCCGGGGACTGGGCCATTTCCGCCGCGGCATTCCTGCCGGCGCTGGCGGGCCTCGTCGCAGGCGCCCGGCTGCGCGAGGCCATGCCGGTCGACCGGTTCCGCGCGCTCGTCATGGGCGGCCTGCTCGTGCTCGGCATTGCCAACCTGCGCGGTCTCGTGACATGAAGGCGGCCATGTCCCGCCCCTGCTTCCTCTACATGACCGCCGGCGACCGCCAGGAAGCGCTGGCGCTCGCCCGCATGCTGGTCGGCGAGCGGCTCGCGGCGTGCGCCAATGTGCTGGGGCCGGCCACCTCGGTCTTTCGCTGGGAGGGCGCGGTGCGGGAGGAGGGCGAGGTCGTGCTGGTGGCGAAGACCGTGGAAGAGCGCGTGGAAGCCGCTGCCCGCCGCGTGCGGGAGGCGCACAGCTATGATAGCCCCTGCGTCGTGGCGCTGCCGATCTCGGGCGGCGACGCGGAGTTCCTCGCCTGGGTGCAGGAGGAAGCGCTGGCTCCGGAGGCGCAGGAGTCTCGATGAGGACCGGCCCCTACCTCTTCCTCTGCGTCGGCCACAGCATCGATCACATCTTCATGCTGATGTTCATGGCCGTGATCGGCACCACGGTCGCGCCGTTCTGGGGGCTGTCCTACGGCGAGCTTGCGGTGCTGTTCACGCCGGCAATGGTGATGTTCGGTCTGGGCGGGCCGCTCGCCGGCTGGCTCGCCGACCGCTGGTCGGGCCCCGGCATGATGACGGTGTTCTTCGTCGGCATCGGCGCCTCCTCGATACTCACCGGTTTCGCCGACAGTCCGGTCATGCTGGGTGTCGGGCTGTTCCTGGTCGGCATCTTCGCCTCGATCTACCACCCGGTCGGCATCCCGCTCATCGTGCGCGGCGCGGGTGACCGGCGCGGGCGGCTGCTCGGCATCAACGGCGTGTTCGGCAGCGCCGGCATGGCGGTGACGCCGATCATCATGAGCGGCCTCCTGGCCGTCGGCGGCTGGCGGGCGGTGTTCATCGTGCCGGGCCTGGTGGCGATCGCGCTCGGCGTCGTCTTCCACATGCGGTTCCGGGAGAGCCTGCCGCTGCGCCGCGCGCGCGCCATGAAACAGGCTCCGGAAACGGGGCGCCGGGCCTTCATGCAGACCTGGCGGTCCCGGCCGGAAGCGGAGCGGCGCGATTTCATGCGCGCCATGATAATCCTTGGCATCATCACCGTGGCGACCGGGCTGATCTTCCAGGCCCTCACCAACGGCGTGCCGAAGATCGTCAACCACCGCGTTGCCATTTTCGGCGACGACATCTTCCTGCTTTCGGCGACGGCGTCCGGGATCCTCGTGGTCAGCGGGCTAGCGCAATTGATCGGCGGCGAGCTGGCCGACCGCTTCCCGCTGCGCCGGCTTTTCATCGCCGTCTATGCCGGCCTGCCGCCAGCGCTTGCCGCGGCCGCGTTCGCCTATGACATGCCGATGATCGCGGTGTTCACGCTCGCCACGGCGATCGTCGTCGGCAACCAGCCGATCTCGGACCTGCTGTTCGCGCGCTACATGCCGGAGCAGTGGCTTTCGACCGCATACGGCATCCGGTTCGCGCTCTCGCTCGGCAGCGGCGTCGTCGCACTGCCGCTGCTGGGGCTCGGTTTCGACCATACGGGCGACTTTGCGCTGCTGTTCTATTCAATGGCGGCGGTGGCGGTCGTGGTGGTGCTGGCAGCGCTGCGGCTGCCGGCCGAGGCGCAGGCGGACGCCGCCGCGACCGTTCGGGCGGCGCCGGGCGAATAAGGGCCGTGGAGCGCACGCAAGTCGGCATCGTCGGCGCCGGCCCGGCAGGGCTGATGCTGTCCCACCTGCTGGCCCGCGCCGGCATCGAAAGCGTGGTGCTGGAGCGGCGCTCGCGCGGCTGGATCGAGGCGCGGATCCGCGCGGGGCTGCTGGAGCACGGCAGCGTCGATCTGCTTGACCGCACGGGCCTCGGCGCCCGCATGCAGAAGCTGGCGCTCCGCCATCGCGGCATCGAAATCTCGACCCGCGGGCGCCGGCACCATATCGACTTCATGGAGGCGACCGGCGGCAAGGGCGTCACCGTCTATGCCCAGCACGAGGTGGTGAAGGACCTCGTGGCGGCACGGCAGGAAGCCGGCGGCGATGTGCGCTTCGAGGTCGAGGGTGTGGGGCTGGAAGGTATAGACGGCCCGGAGCCGCGCCTCGTCTGGCCGGACGGCGAGCTCGCCTGCGACTTCATCGCCGGCTGCGACGGCTATCACGGCGTCTCGCGCGCCTCGATCCCGCCCGGCGCGCTGACGCTCTTCCACGGGGAGTTTCCCTATGCCTGGCTCGGCCTGCTGGCCGAGGCGCCGCCCTTCCAGGACGAGCTGGTCTATGCCCGCCACGAAGCGGGGTTCGCGCTCTTCAGCATGCGCTCGCCGGAGCTGACGCGCGCCTATGTGCAGTGCCGGGCGGACGAGGACCCGGACAAGTGGACGGCCGACGAGCTCTGGGACGAGCTCGACCGGCGGCTCGCGGTGCAGCTCAACCGGGGACCGCTGCTGCTGAAGTCGGTGACGCCGATGCGCGCCTTCGTGGCCGAGCCCATGCGCCACGGCCGCCTGTTCCTCGCGGGCGATTCCGCGCATATCGTGCCGCCGACCGGCGCCAAGGGCATGAACCTCGCCTTCGCCGACGTGGTGGCGCTTTCGAGGGCGCTCGTCCGCTACTACCGCGACGGCGACGAAGCGGGCCTGGACGCCTATTCGGAAACCTGCCTCGCGCGCATCTGGAAGGTGCAGCGCTTCTCCATGTGGATGACGCGCCTCCTGCACCGGGACCCCGCGCATGACGAATTCGAGCGCCGCCTGCAGGGCGCGGAACTGGAATACCTGCTCGGCTCCGACGCCGCCCGCCGCGCGCTCGCCGAAAACTACACCGGCCTGCCGCTGGACCTGGAGGGGGTGTAGAGCAGCGCTCTTATTCCGCGTAGAGCCAGGGGCGGGCTACGCGGTCGGCGGATTCGAAGCTGTCGATGCTCCCGGCGCGCTCCATGGTCATGCCGATGTCGTCCAGGCCGTTCAGCAGGCAGTGCTTGCGGAACGGATCCACCTCGAAGGCGATCTCCTCGCCGTCCGGACG
Organism: Alphaproteobacteria bacterium; assembly: GCA_022821735.1. Taxonomy (GTDB): domain Bacteria; phylum Pseudomonadota; class Alphaproteobacteria; order Bin95; family Bin95; genus Bin95. The sequence continues at coordinate 3,551 of JAJECZ010000040.1, forward strand.
GGTGATGACCTGATTTTCGAGATCGACCGTGATGCGCGCGTTCTCGCCCCGCTGCGCATCCTCCATCAGCTTGTCGCGGTCCCCAGCCGGCAACTTGATCGGCAGGAGGCCGTTCTTGAAGCTGTTGTTGTAGAAGATGTCGGCGAAATCCGTGCCCAGGATGGCCCGCACGCCGTAGTCGGCCAGCGCCCAGGGCGCGTGCTCGCGCGACGAGCCGCAGCCGAAATTGTCGCCCACCACCAGGATGTTGGCGCCCCGCCAGGCCGGCTGGTTCAGCACGAAGTCCGGGGTCTCGTTGCCCTCGGAGTCGAAGCGCATGTCGTTGAACAGGTGCCGCCCGAGGCCCTCGCGCTCGATGGTCCTGAGGAAGCGCGCGGGGATGATCTTGTCCGTGTCGATATTGATCTGCGGCAGCGGCGCGCCGACGCTCGTCACGGTCTCGAATTTGCGCATGGATATCTTCCTCTCAGTCCAGGTCGCGCAGGTCGGCGAGGCGGCCCGCGACCGCGGCGGCCGCCGCCATGGCCGGGCTCACCAGATGCGTGCGCCCGCCGGGTCCCTGCCGGCCCTCGAAATTGCGGTTCGACGTCGACGCGCTGCGCTCGCCGGGGCTGAGCCTGTCGTCGTTCATCGCGAGGCACATGGAGCAGCCCGGGTCGCGCCACTCGAAGCCGGCCTCGGTGAGGATGCGGTCGAGGCCCTCTTCCTCCGCCTGCTCCTTGACCAGGCCGGAGCCGGGCACCACGAGGGCGCGCACATTCTCGGCCACCCTGCGCCCCTGGGCAACGGCGGCCGCGGCGCGGATGTCCTCGATGCGCCCGTTAGTACACGACCCGATGAACACCGTGTCGATGGCGATCTCCTGCAGCGGCTGGCCGGCGCGGAGCCCCATATAGTCGATGGACCGCTGCACCGCCTGGCGCCGGTCCGCGTCGTCGATCTCGGCCGGGTCCGGGACGCTTGCCGTGATCGGCAGCGCGTCCTGCGGGCTCGTGCCCCAGGTGACATAGGGCGCGATCTCGCCGGCCGGGATGCGCACGACCGTGTCGTAAACCGCGCCGGGGTCGGAGGGCAGGCGCTTCCAGACCGCGACCGCGGCGTCCCAAGCCGCGCCCTTGGGCGCGTGCGGGCGGCCCTTGAGATAGCCGAAGGTGGCGTCGTCGGGCGCGATCAGCCCGGCGCGGGCGCCCGCCTCGATCGACATGTTGCAGACCGTCATGCGGCCTTCCATGGAAAGCTCGCGGATCGCCTGGCCGGTATATTCGATCACATGGCCGGTGCCGCCGGCAGTGCCGATGCGCCCGATTATGGCGAGGATCAGGTCCTTGGCAGTGCAGCCGGCGGGCAGCGGCCCTTCCACATCGACCTGCATGTTGCGGGCCGGGCGCTGGATCAGCGTCTGCGTCGCCAGCACATGCTCGACCTCGGAGGTGCCGATGCCGAAGGCGAGCGCGCCGAACGCGCCGTGGGTCGAGGTGTGGCTGTCGCCGCAGACCACCGTGGTGCCCGGCTGGGTCATGCCCTGCTCCGGGCCGATGATGTGCACGATGCCCTGGCGGACGTCCTCTATCGGGTAGTAGGGCACGCCGAACTCGACGACATTGCGCTCTAGCGTCTCGACCTGGATGCGCGATTCCTCGTTCTCGATCACCCCCGCCCGTGCGCCCGGCCGGGTCGGGATATTATGGTCGGCGACCGCGATGGTGGCATCCGGCCGGCGCACGCCGCGCCCGGCGGCGCGCAGTCCCGCGAAGGCCTGCGGGCTCGTGACCTCATGCACTAGGTGGCGGTCGATATAGATCAGGCAGGTGCCGTCTTCCTGCGTATCGACGAGATGGTTCGCCCAGATCTTGTCGAAGAGGGTGCGCGGTTCAGTCATCGCCCTCGGTCCTGTTCTTGCGTTTCGTTTTTCTCACCACGCCGCGGGTGCGCTCGGCAATGCGCGCCGACCGCCCGCGCCGCTCACGCAGATAGTAGAGCTTGGCCCGGCGCACGCGCCCGCGCCGGATCACCTCGATGCCGGCGATATTGGGCGAATAGAGCGGGAAGATGCGCTCGACCCCTTCGCCGGAGGAAATCTTCCGCACGATGAAGGAGGCGTTCAGCTTGCTGCCGCCGCGCCGCGCGATCACCACGCCCTCATAGGCCTGGATGCGCTCGCGGGTGCCCTCGACGACCTTGTAGCTGACCCGCACCGTGTCTCCCGGGCGGAAGTCGGGAATTTCGCGCGACTCGGTAAGCCGCGCGATCTGTTCGCGCTCCAGCGTCTCGACGATATTCATCGGCCTCTGTCCTCGTTCTCCGCCCGGCGCGCCCACAGGTCCGGCCGCCGCGTCCGCGTTGTGTCTTCCGCCCGCGCCTGCCGCCAGGCGCGGATATTGCAGTGGTGGCCCGAAAGCAAGACTTCCGGCGCCGCGCGCCCCGCCCAGACCGCCGGGCGCGTATAGTGCGGGTATTCCAGCAACCCGCCCTCGAAACTCTCCTCCCGCACCGACTCCGCCTTGCCCGCCACGCCCGGCAGAAGCCGCACGCAGGCGTCCAGCAGGGCGATGGCCGCCGGCTCGCCGCCGGACAGCACGAAGTCCCCGAGGCTCACCTCCTCCGGCGCCCAAGCGTCGAGGAGGCGCTGGTCGATCCCCTCGTAACGCCCGCAGAGCAGGGTCGGCCCCGCGCCCGCAGCCAGCGCCGCCGCCCGGCGCTGCGTGAGCGGCCTGCCGCGCGGCGAGAGGTGGACCAGCGGCCCCCGCCGGTCCCAGGCGGCGTGGATCGCATCCGACACCACGTCTGCGCGCATGACCATGCCGACGCCCCCGCCGAACGGCGTGTCGTCCACGGAGGCGTGCTTATCGCGCGCAAAGGCGCGAATGTCCACCGTCTCGAGCCGCCAGACGCCCGCATCCAGCGCCCGACCGGCAAGCGAATGGCCGAGCGGCCCCGGAAACATCTCCGGGAAGAGCGTTAGCACTGTCGCGGACCAGGTCACAACCCCTCCGGCGGGTCGATGGTGACGGCGCCTGCCGCGAGGTCGATTTTCGGCACCGCCTCGCGTGTGAAGGGGAAGACCCGCGGCTGGCCGCCTTCGTCCGGCAGCACCTCGATCAGGTCGCCCGCGCCGAAGTCGTGCAGTGCGCGCACAGTGCCGAGCCTGGCCCCGTCGGTATCGACCGCGGCGAGGCCGACAAGGTCCGCGTGGTAGAACTCCTCCTCGTCCTCCGCCGGAGGCAGCGCCGCCCGGTCGAGGAAAAGCTCGACGCCCTTCAGCGCCTCGGCCGCGTCCCGATCCTCTATGCCGTCGATCTGCACAAGCGCCGCGCCCTTCTCGACCCGGGTCAGGCGAAGTGCGAAGCGCCGGCTGCCGGCTGCGTCCTCAAGCGGTCCGTAACCGGCGATGGCTTCCGGCCCGGTGGTGAAGGTCTTGATCCGCACCGCCCCGCGCAGTCCGTGTGCGCCGGCGATCACGCCGAGACAGAGGCGGGAAGGGCACATCGCTCGGGAGTCCGGTTCCGGTTATTCCGCCGCTGCGGCTTCGGCCTTGGCCTTCATGCGCTCCTGCGCCTTGGCCTTGGGCAGATGCTGCTTGGTCTGCTGCGGTATCGCGGGCGGCTCGACGATGCCGGCCGCGCCTAGGAACCGGGCCACGCGCTCCGACGGCGTCGCGCCGACCGACAGCCAGTGTCGGATACGCTCTTCCTTGAGGCGCAGCCGGTCCTCGTGGTCCTTCGGCATCATCGGGTTGTAGAAGCCGAGAATCTCGATGAAGCGGCCGTCGCGGGGCGAGGAGCCCTCGGCGACGACGATGCGGTAGAAGGGCCGACGCTTGGCGCCGCCGCGGGTGAGTCGAATCCTGAGTGCCATGAGCTTTCCGTGAAGGTGGGAGAGAGGAATCGTCGGGATCAGCGCCGGGCCAGAAGGGAGTCGAGCCCCCGGCCCGCCAGCGCGCCGCGTTTCTCCAGCTTGCCGACGCGCTTCATCATCGTTTGCATCTGCTGGAATTGCTTGAGCATCCGGTTCACGTCCTGCACCGAGGCGCCGGCCCCGGCAGCGATGCGCCGCTTGCGCGACGCCTTGACGATATCCGGCCGGGCGCGCTCGCGGGGTGTCATCGAGAGGATGATCGCCTCCTGGCGCACGAGCCATTTTTCATCGATCTTCGCCTTGGCCATTTCGGCCTTCATCCGGCCGACCTGCGGCAGCATTCCCATCAGCCCGCCGAGCCCGCCCATCTTCTTCATTTGGCGGAGCTGGGTCAGCAGGTCGTTCAGGTCCATGCGCCCGCGGCTGAGGCGGGCAGCAAGCTTTTCGGCTTCTTCCTGCTCGATGGTCTCGGCCGCCCGCTCAACGAGCCCCACGACATCGCCCATGCCGAGAATGCGCGAGGCGATCCGCTCAGGGTGGAAGACCTCGATGCGGTCGAGCTGCTCGCCCGTGCCGACGAACTTGATCGGCCGCCCGGTGACATGGCGCATGGAGAGCGCTGCGCCGCCGCGCGCATCGCCGTCGATCCGGGTCAGCACGATGCCGGTGACGCCGACCTCCTCGTTGAAGGCCCGGGCGGTGTTGACGGCGTCCTGGCCGGTCATTGCGTCGGCGACCAGAAGCGATTCGACCGGCTTCACCAGGTCGCGCAGCGCCGCCGCCTCTTCCATCATCTCGCGGTCGATGGCGAGCCGGCCGGCAGTATCGATGAAGACGATGTCGTAGCCCTCGCGCGCGGCGATGCGCATGGCGCGCCGTGCGATGGCGGGCGGGCGTTCGCCGAACACGATGGGCAGGGTGTCGATCCCGGCCTGCCTGCCGAGCAGTTCGAGCTGCTGCTGGGCGGCGGGCCGATAGACGTCCACCGAGGCCATGAGCACCTTCTTGCCGTCCCGGTCCGTCAGGCGGCGGGCGAGCTTGGCGGTCGTTGTCGTCTTGCCGGAGCCCTGCAGGCCCAGCATCAGCATGGCGAGCGGGGGATTGCCGCCGAGCCTGAGGTCCTCGGCCTCGCCGCCCAGCATCTCGACCATGCGGTCATGGACGATCTTGACGACCTGCTGGCCAGGCGTGACGGACCGCAGCACGTCGTGCCCGACGGCCTGCTCCTTGACCGCGTCGAGCAGCGCCCGAACGGCAGGCAACGCAGCATCGGCTTCCAGCAACGCCACGCGCACTTCCCTGAGCGCCGCCTCGACATCTCCGGCGGAGAGGGAGCCGCGCCGGGTGAGGCGCCCGAAAACCTCGCCGAGCCGCTCTGTCAGTCCTTCGAACATGTCCGCCGCTTCCTCCCGCCTGTCCAACGCCGAACGCACCGATGCGCGAAAACTCGCGGACCGGCGAGCCTCCTCGGAGGCAAGGCGTGCAACGCTATGGCGAAACGCGGCGCAACCTAGTCCCGCGTCTGCGCTCCGTCAACGCCGGGTTCGGGCTCCGGAGAACGGCGGACGGTTCAAGGCACGTGGCGCTTCAGGAGGAACTGGTTCTTGAACATGCCGATCCGGGTCATGACCTCGACATGGGCGATGTCGGAGCGGCCGTGGACATGTTCGTTGAGAAAGGTCTCGAGCTCGGTTTCCTCGTCGCACACGACCTCGACCAGCAGGTCGAAGCGACCGCTGACCCACATGATGTAAACGACGGCGGAGCAGGGATTGAAGCGCGCCGCCAGGGCGGCCGGGGTAACGCCCGGCGCGGCCTTGACGCCGAGCATCGCGTCAGCTTCGTAGTCGACGGCAACCGGATCGACCACGGCCACGATGCGCAACATGCCGGCCTCTCGCATCCGGGAAACCCGGTTGCGGACCGTCCCGCCCGATACACCCAACTGCTGCCCGATCTCGTCATAGGCCGCCCGACCGTTGGCCTGGAGCAGGCGGATGATTCGCTGGTTGAGGTCATCGCGCGGAGACGACAGTGGCCGGGCCTTGCCCGTGCGCTCCTCCGCATTGCCGGAGATGGCGGAAGACGGATGCTGGGTCATGGCTCGGGGCATGTGTTCCGCTCGTGACGCTGCCGGACAGGGAGTGCGGTTGACTCTGTAAATTTTTCAGGCTTTGTCTCAGAATATATAAAATCTGCAGAAAAAACAGCAAAATATGCCAATATGATGCTATATTGAAAACATCAGATTACTATTTTGTCGGAATCGGAATATAG